>NZ_JBFTSF010000046.1:0-31670 GCF_056399905.1 Cupriavidus sp. 01L46 | reverse complement strand
GGACGATGAGTGCCGCCCCAACGTGGGCGTGCAGGTGGCGACCAAGATTGCTGCCGACAAGAGCATCGTGGCGGGGGTGACGCATTTCTGCTCCGCCGTGGCGATGGGTACGGTTGGCGTGTACAACCGCTTTGGCATGCCGGCCGTGGTGTGGGGCGCCGTGTTGCCGGATGTCACTTACGGCAATAACTTCAAGGAGATCCATCGCGTCAACGGCACGATGATCAACCAGAGCGAGGTTGCGGCGAAGTTCATGACGGGCCTGGGCTACAAGAAGTGGGCGATCATCCATGACACCACGGATTACGGCAAAGGCCACAACAAGTACTTCAGCGAGTTCCTGAAAAAGGATGGCGGCACGGTGCTGGGTACGTTCGGCGTGACGGCCGACCAGCAGGATTTCACGACGGAGCTGACCAAGATCCGCGAGCTGAAGCCGGACGTTGTCTACTTTGGYGGCCTCACGCCGCTGGGCGTGCGTATCCGCACGCAGATGGAGAAGCTGGGCATCAAGGCGCAGTTCGAGGGAACGTCGGGCATCAAGTCCGATGCGTATATCCAGGGTACGGGCAAGGAGCAGGCCGAGGGCTCGCTGGCCTTTATCGAGGGCGCGCCGTGGGAGAAGCTGCCCGGCGGCTTGTTCTTCGCGGGCAAGTATTCGCAGCAGAAGTACAGCGATCCGCCTGAGGCGTATGGCCCGTTTGCGTTTGCCGCGGCCAACCTGATCATGGATGCGGTGGAGAAGGTGGGGCCGGATCGCAAGAAGGTGCGCGACACGCTCAATGCGACCAAGGATGCCGACACCATCATCGGCAAGGTGACGTTCGATGATCGTCGCCAGAACATCGTGCCGCTGGTGACCAAGTATGTGGTCGAGGATGGCAAGTGGGTGATCTGGGAGGACAGCACCTACGGCAAGGGCAAGAAGAAGCTCGCCGGCTTGTAAATCACCGAAGCGTTAAACCAGGAAAGCACGATCCCACGATCCGGCGATTCCACGGGCCCGCGACCGCAAGGCGCGGCGGCCCGTGGCCGAGTGCGCGTGGCGTCTGGCTTCTTGTCTGGATGGGGGAGGGGTACTCGATGAGTGTGATTGGCCAATACGTCTTCAACGGTTTGATGCTCGGCATGATCTATGCCATGGTCGCCGTGGGATTTACGCTGTTTTTCGGCGTGCTGGATGTGATCAAGTTCTCGCACGGCGATACGCTGATGGTCGGCGCGTTTGCTGGCCTGGCGGCGTCCACCGGCGTGCTGATGCTCGACATCCAGTCGCCCTGGATCCGCTTGCTGGYGGTGGTGCTGTGCGCGATCTGCGTGACCGGCCTGMTGGGCGCGGCGATTGCMAAATTCCTGATCCTGCCGCTGCGCAAGGCGGCACCGCTCAATACACTGCTGGCCACGCTGATGCTGGGCACGGTGATGCGCGAATCCGTGCGGCTGTTCTATCCCGACGGCGCCAACCCCAAGCCGTTCCCGGCGCTGCTGCCGACGGCTTCCATCGAGCTGGGCAGCTTGTCGCTGCGTGCCGATAACCTGATCCTGCTGGCTACCGGCATCGCCATCATCGTCGGCGTGCATCTGCTGATCACGCGTACCCGTTTCGGCATGGCGATCCGCGCGGTGGCGCAGGATGGCGAAACGGCGCGGCTGATGGGCATCAACTTCGAGGCGGTGGTGCTGCTGACATTCGCGCTGGGCTCGGGCATGGCCGCGCTGGCGGGCGTGATGAACGGGCTGTACTACAACGAGATCAACTTCAATGTGGGGCTGCTGCTTGGCGTGATCGGCTTTGCCGCGGCCATTCTCGGCGGGCTGGGGAACATCTACGGCGCCATCCTTGGCGGCTTCCTGTTTGCCGCGCTGCAGGTGCTTGGCAGCGCCACATTGCCTGCGCTGATTCCGGATATCCCGAGCGCGTACAAGGACGTCTTCGCCTTCGCCGTTGTCATCGTGCTGATGGCGTGGAAGCCGACCGGCCTGATCGCAGAAAAATCCAGTGAGCGGGTCTGACACCATGAACATCACGAATACCCCGAATACCCCGAATACCCCGAATACCCCGAAGAGTCACACATCAGCCAGGCGTCATCCCGCCGTGGTGCTGGCGCTGGCCGGCATCGCGCTGACCGTCTACATGTGGTTGTTCCTGCATGCGGAGTCGCAGCTCAGCGTGGCCATCTTGCTGGCCGTTGCCATCGCGACGGTCATTGCCGGCCGGAAGCTGGGCGCCAACCGCGCGCTCGAGGAGGCCGGCGCCAGCCGTCCGGGCCTGGCCCGCTTGTGGGCGGTGGGCGGCACGCTGGCGCTGATCGCCGCGTTCTACGATGCGCACTTCGCGCTGTTGATGATCTGCTCCGTGCTGCTGTACACCACGGCCTGCCTCGGCCTGACGCTGCAGTTTGGCTTCTCTGGCGTGGCCAACTTCGCGGGCGCGGCGTTCTTTGGCATTGGCAGCTATGCCACTGCGGTGATGGCCATGCACACCGGCATTCCGCACTTGCTGATCATCGTCATCTCGGGCGTGATCGCGGCGCTGGTCGGCTCGATGCTGATCACGCCGGTGTTGCGCACGCGGGGGCACTATGCTGCCTTGGTGACCATCGCCTTCGGCATCCTGTTCAAGACCTTCATCGAGGTCAACGATGTGCTGGGCGGGCCGCAGGGCCTGCAGGTGCCGGGCATGACCATCTTTGGTTACGCGCTGAACGACGGTTTTACGGTGGCGGGTGTCGACGTGTCGTTCTACGTCAGCTATGCCTTGATCAGCCTCGGCATCTGTGCCGGTGTCTTTGCAACGGTAAAGGCGCTGGAGCGCTCGTGGGTGGGATTGAGCATGGATGTGGTGCGCACGGACGAGACGGCCGCCGCCACCTTCGGCTTGCATATCGCGCGCTGGAAGGTCGTGGCTTTCATGCTGGGCAATTTCTTTGCGGGCATCGCGGGCAGCATGTACGGGATGATCACCGGCTTCGTGGCGCCGAACAACTTTACGTTCTCAGATTCGCTGCTGATGCTGTCGATCGTGATCCTGGGCGGGCTGGGCAATGCGGTCGGCCTGATTCCGGCGGCCATCATCGTGCTGGTGTTGCCGGAGAAGCTGCAGTTCATCCAGGAATACCGCTTTCTCTTCTACGCGGCGCTGGTGATCGCCATCCTGTTGTTCCGCCCCGACGGGCTGCTGCCGCGCAAGACGCGCTTGTTCTTTGGCCGGGAGACTTCGCGATGAGTGACAAGACCATGATTGAAGTCAAGGGCCTGACCATGCGGTTCGGCGGCCTGACCGCGCTGGACAGCCTGGACATGACAATCCGCGAGGGCGAGATCCTCGGGCTGCTGGGGCCCAACGGTTCGGGCAAGACTACCTTCTTCAATGTGCTGACCGGCCTGTACAAGGCGAGCAGCGGCACCATCACCTACAACGGCGAGAACGTCATCGGCAAGACGCCGCAGGACATCTACCGCAGCGGCGTGGCGCGGACCTTCCAGCGCTCGCGCTTGTCGTTGCCGCTCACGGTATTCGACAACATCGTCATCGGCGACTACCAGCACATGCAGCACGGGCTGGTGTTCAACCTGTTCCGGCGCAAGGCGTTTCGCGCGGAGTACGACGCCTATGTGGAGAAGGTGAAGGGGCTGCTGAATATCTTCAGCCCGCCGTTGGTGGCGCGGCTGTTCGAGCCCGTGGAGACCTTCACCATGATCGACCGCCGCCGCATCGAGGTGTGCCGCGCGCTGATGAGCCAGCCGCGCCTGCTGTTGCTCGATGAGCCTTCCGCCGGCATGACGCATGACGAAACGCATGCGCTGATGAGCGACATCCTGGATGTGCGCGGCAAGCTGCCGAACTTGTCGGTGGTGCTGATCGAGCATGAGATGAACGTGATCGAGCGCATTACCGACCGCTGCGTGGTGCTGAACTATGGCAAGAAGATCGCCGAGGGCACCTACACGGAAATCACCGCCGACGCCAATGTGCAGACCGCCTACCTTGGAGAGGAAGCCGCATGAGCACGCTCAATTCCCCCGGCACGCTCAGCGTGAAAGGGCTCACCACCGGGTATGACAAGGTCAACGTGCTGCATGACGTTTCCATCGACGTGGCCCCTGGCAAGATCACCTGCATCCTCGGCGCCAATGGCGCGGGCAAGAGCACGCTGATTCGCGCCATCCTCGGCCTCACGCCGCCGCGCCAGGGCCAGGTCTTGTGGGACGGCAAGGACCTGGCTGGCGAGAAGACGCACAACATCATCGCTACCGGCATCGCTTGCATCCCGGAGGGGCGCAAGATCTTTCCGCGCATGACGGTGGCGGAGAACCTGGCGCTGGGCGCATACCTGGAGGCGGATGCGGCGCGGG
Source organism: Cupriavidus sp. 01L46 (assembly GCF_056399905.1). Taxonomy (NCBI): domain Bacteria; kingdom Pseudomonadati; phylum Pseudomonadota; class Betaproteobacteria; order Burkholderiales; family Burkholderiaceae; genus Cupriavidus; species Cupriavidus sp. 01L46. Next base: position 27,311 of record NZ_JBFTSF010000046.1, on the reverse strand, counting down.
TGCGCGATCGCCTGGCCAAGGTCTACGATATCTTTCCGCGCCTGAAGGAGCGGGCGACGCAGCTGGCGGGGACGATGTCGGGCGGTGAGCAGGCGATGGTATCGATCGGCCGGGGCTTGATGGCGGAGCCGAAGCTGCTGGTGATCGATGAGCCGTCGCTCGGGCTGTCGCCGCTGTATGTGAAAGAGAACTTCAAGGTCATCAAGCAGATCAACGCACTGGGCATCACCGTGCTGCTGGTCGAGCAGAACGCGCGGCAGACGCTGGCCATTTCGCATTACGGCTACGTGCTGTCGCAAGGGCGCGTGGTGGCGCAGGGCACGGCCGAAGCGCTGGCCAGCAACGACGAAGTGCGCTCGGCGTATTTCGGCTGACGGAGAACAGGCATGCACGATTTCCTGGCACTGCCGGCGCGCGAGCTGGCGGCACGCATGGCGCGGCGCGAACTTAGCGTGCAGGCATTGGTACGCGCGTACATCGAGCGCATCGATGCTGCCGAGGCCGGCATTCTGGCCTGGCAGCATTTCAACGGGGCGCAGGCATTGCAGCAGGCGCGGTTGCTGGATGCGGGACCTGCCTTGGGCGCGTTGCATGGCTTGCCCATCGGCGTGAAGGACCTGATGGACACCGCCGACATGCCCACCACGTATGGCTCGCCGATCTACGCCGGGCATCGGCCCGTCATGGATGCCGCCTGCGTGGCGATGGCGCGCGCCGCGGGTGCGGTGGTCATGGGCAAGACCGTGACCACGGAGTTCGCTACTTTCCAGCCGGGTCCCACGCGCAACCCGCGCGCCCCCGCCGATGCCCCGCGCACGCCGGGCGGCTCGTCCAGCGGATCGGCGGCGGCGGTGGCTGCCGGCATGGTKCCGATCGCCTTCGGCACGCAGACTGCCGGCTCCATCATCCGTCCTGCTGCCTATTGCGGTGTGGTCGGCTACAAGCCGACCTATGGCACGCTGCCGTCGGCCGGCATCAAGTCGCTCGCGCCTAGCCTGGATACCGTGGGCGTGCTGGCGCGCTGCGTCGACGATGCTGCCTTTTTCATCGGCGCGATGGCGCGCCTCCCGCTCACGCCGCCGCAGACCGGGCAGGCGACGGCGTTGCGCGTTGGCATTTGCCGCACGCCGCATTGGGAGCGCGCGGATGATGACAGCCGGCGTGCGCTGGACTCGGCTGCGCGCTGGCTTGAGGGCCGTGGCGCCGTGTTGAGCGACCTGATGCTGCCCGCTGCATTCGACGACCTGACGCAGGCCCAGATCGACATCATGGCGTACGAAGCCGCAGCCGCCTTCGCGCCGGAAATGCGCGCGCGGCCCGATGGTCTCAGCAGCGGCTTTGCCGCGTTGCTGGCGGCAGGCCGTGGCATCGATGGCAGCCGCTTCTTTGCCGCGCAGGCGCTCGCCAGTTCCGCACGCAGGGCCTTCGAGCAGAGGTTCGAGTTCGTCGACGTCGTCCTCGCGCCGAGCGCGCCGGGCGAGGCCCCGGCCGGCCTGGGCGCGACGGGCGATCCCATGTTCAATCGCATGTGGACCCTGCTTGGCAATCCCTGCGTCCATGTGCCTACCGGCACGGGTGCGCACGGCATGCCGGTGGGCGTGACGCTGATTGGCCCGCACCGGGGCGATGCGCGCGTGCTTGCGGCTGCGCAGGCGCTTGAGCGCTGCGTGGCTTGAAGTGCGGTGATATGACCGATCCGAATCCGAGGAGAATCCATTGACTCAACAAGATCCACTGGCGCAGCACGCGGCAGAACAGGCGCAGGACCATGTCAATAGCGGCCGCTTGCAGGCGGCCATTGCCGCGCTGGCCGCTTTCGGCGGTCGGGACGATGGCGGTGTCTCCCGTGAAACGCTGACCGATATCGACCTTGCCGCGCGGCGCTACCTGATCGAGCGGGCGCGCGCGCTGGGCTGCGAGGTGAGCACGGACGATTGCGCCAACCTGTTTTTTCGCCGCGCTGGCACGGTGGATCTTCCGCCCGTGCTGACCGGCAGCCATGCTGACACGCAGCCGGTCGGGGGCAAGCTGGATGGCGCCTACGGCGTGCTGGCCGGGCTCGAAGTCATCGCGGCCCTCAATGATGCCGGCATCGAGACGCTGCGCCCGATCGAAGTGGTGGCCTGGACCAACGAGGAAGGCAGCCGCTTCGGGCCCGGGGCCATGGGGTCGAGCGCGTTTGTGGACCCGGCTTGCCTGCCCGCGTATCGCGCGTCGGTGGACGGCGCCAACATCCGCTTCGGCGATGCGCTGGACGCCGCGCTTGCCGCCACGGACGACGTGCCGCGCCGCCCGATGCAGCGGCCGATGTCGGCCTGCGTGGAGTTGCACATCGAGCAGGGCCCGGTGCTGGAGCGCGCGGCCGTGCCGCTGGGCGTGGTCACCGGCATCCAGAGCGTGCGGTGGTACCGCGTGGCATGCACCGGCGTGATGGCGCATGCGGGCACCACGCCCATGGACGAGCGCAGCGATGCCATGGCTACTGCCGTTGGCATTGCCCACCAGTTGTACGCCTACGCCGCTGCCGAGGCCGCCAGCCAGTTGCGGCTGACGCTGGGCCGCTGGCAGGTCGGCCCCAACTCAGTCAACACGATTCCGGGCAAGGTAGAATTCACGATCGATGTGCGCTGCGTGGACGAGGCCGTGCTGGCGCGTTTCGAGGCAACGCTGGATGCCGTGATTGAGCGGGCCCGGCCGCGCCAGGGCGGCATCACGTACCAATGTTTTTTCCGGCGCCCGCCAACGCACTTTCCCGCTGCCATGCTGAACCTGATCGAGCGGGCCTGTGCGCGGGCCAGCGAGCAGGCATCGCAGGGCAAGCCGCTGCACCTCACATCCGGCGCGTTCCACGATGCCATGTACCTGGCGGAGCATTGCCCCACGGCCATGATTTTTGTGCCCAGCAAAGGTGGGATCAGCCATAACGCAGCAGAGGAAACAGCGCCGCACGAACTATTCCTCGGGGCGCAGGCGCTGGCCTATACCGTGGCCGCGCTGGCGAACCAGTAACCTGGGTTCTCCTGGGTTCTGCATCTTCATCTTCAACTTGTCTTGCACGGAACGTGAATTGAAAGCCAAAAGCGCCCTGGCGGTTGACCAGATCGACTCAAAAGATCAAAGCGACCCGAACGACAAGAAGACGCCTGCCTCCAGCTTGGGCGTGCGGTTGCGCCATGCGCGCCTGGTGTCGGGCTACACGCTGCTGCAGCTGGCGCAGAAGGCTGGCTGCTCGGAAAGCCTGATCTCCAAGCTGGAGCGCGGCCTGGCCTCCCCGTCGTTCGCGATGCTGCACCGGCTCGCGGTTGCGCTCGACACCAATATCGCCGCGCTGACGAGCGAGGACAACCCCAGCGAAAGCCCCATCAAGCGCCAGGGCGAGCGCCCGGTCATCAAGGCCGGCGGCATCGCGCTGGAGCGCATTGTGCTGGCCAAGCGTGGTGGTTTGCTGCAGGCCAATATCCACATCGTGTCACCGGGCGAAGCCAGCGATGGGCAGATCGAGCATGTCGGCGAGGAAGTCGGCTATGTGCTTGAAGGCACGCTTGAGCTGACGCTGGGCGATATGAGCTACACAGTTGGCGTGGGCGATGCGTTCACGTTCCCGAGCAGCGTGCCGCACGGTTACCGTAACGCCGGCACCGGCGTGGCACGGGTTTTGTGGGTCAACTCACCGGCGACCTTCTGATTGCCTGCTGACAGGTAACTCAAAAGCACATTTATCAGGTTGGCGAACGCACATTGACGACTCCGGCTCAGCCTGATGTAATAACTGTTGTTAACAGTTAGGAGCGCCAAAATGCCAACCAGCGTTGCCCTTGGCAGTCACTTCGAGACCTTCATTCGTGAGCAGGTGCAAAGCGGACGCTTCAACAATCTCAGCGAGGTCGTGCGCGCTGGTCTGCGATTGCTTGAGCAGCAGGAGCAGCGCAACCAGTTGGAACTGGAAGCACTGCGCGCTGAGATCGCAGCGGGCAAATCGAGCGGCGAGCCTAAGCCTGCTGAAGATGTCTTTGCCAGGCTCGAGACCAAGTATCGGTCCGCCGATAAAAGCAAGCATCGCTGATGCGGCTCACGATTACGCCGCTGGCCGAAATGGACCTGGAAGCCATTGCAGACTACATCGCAGCGGACAACCTTGAGCGTGCGCTGACCTTCATCGTGGAACTGCGTGAGCAATGCCGACGGATCGCGGGGAATGCTCAGGGATATCGCCGCCGAACTGAGCTGGGTAGTGACATCCGCTCTTGCGCCTATGGCAACTACGTGATTTTCTTCTCGGCTAGCCATGACGAAGTGACGGTTATTCGTGTCCTTCACGGTGCCCGCGATATGCCGACACTCTTTGGTTCCGGCGATGCCGTGTAGTTTCCGCCGGCTGAACCTGCTTCCCCCGCCCTTGACACCCCCCAACCCCCCATGTTCCAATCCGCCCACATTCTGATTTGGGTCGACGCCCAAGCCAACCTGCCTTCCCGGGCAAGGTGGATCGCGAAAGCGGATGTGGCTCCTTGAGGAGCAACCAAACGGGCCATGCGTCGACCCTCCTTGCACGGAGGGTTTTTTGTTTTCTGCTTCGGTCATGGATCGCGAGATCACACGCAGCCGCTTCCAGGGCTGCCTGCTGGGCGGCGCCGTTGGCGACGCACTGGGCGCTCCCGTGGAGTTCCTGTCGCTCGCGGAGATCCGCGAGCGCTTTGGCAAAGACGGCATCACCGGCTACGCCCCGGCCTACGGCGGCGTTGGCACCATCACCGATGACACGCAGATGACGTTGTTCACGGCGGAGGGCTTGCTGCGGGCGTGGGTGGGCGAGGTGAGCGGGGGCATCGGCAGTGTGCCTGGCGCGGCCTCGCGCGCTTATCTGCGCTGGTTGCTGACGCAGGGGATCCAGCCGGCGTTTCATCGCGATGTGCTGTCGGACAAGCCGGGATGGCTTTACCAGCAGGCGGCACTGCACAGCCGGCGCGCGCCGGGAAACACCTGTTTGTCGGCGCTGGAGGCCATGCTCAAGCTGGGAGAGCCCGCGCGCAACGACAGCAAGGGCTGCGGGGGCGTGATGCGTGTGGCGCCGGCTGGCCTGTTTGTGTGGCGGCGCGCCGGGCAGCGATCGCCTCAGGACGCCTTTGCCCTGGGTACGGAGCTGGCCGCGCTTACCCATGGACATCCAAGCGGGTCGCTGACGGGCGGTGTGCTGGCGGTGTTGATCCGCGAGCTGGCCGACGGTGCTGCGCTGCCTGATGCTTTGTCGAGCGCCAAGGCGTGCCTGTCCAAGCAGCCGGATCACGAGCAGACGCTGCTGGCCATCCTGCATGCGCAGGCGCTGGCCGACTCTGATGTGGCCTCGGATGACGCCATCGCGCGCCTGGGCGAGGGCTGGGTGGCGGAGGAGGCGTTGGCGATCTCCATATACTGCTCGCTGGTCGCACGTGATTTCCGTCACGGCGTTGTGCTGGCGGTGAATCATGATGGCGACTCGGATTCAACCGGCGCCATCACGGGAAACCTGCTGGGCACGTTGCTTGGCGTGGAGGCCATTGCGCCGGAGTGGCTGGCGCCGTTGGAGCTGCGCGAAGTGATCACCGAGCTGGCCGACGACCTGAGCGTGTTCCCCGAGTGGGACTTGGGCATCGACCCGGCAGACGAGGCGCTGGTTCAGCGGATCTGGACGAAGTATCCTGGGCTTTGAGTCTTGGGCGCTACGCCTGCACCGTTTGATAGCCGATAGTAGGACCGGACATTGCCATGTCCGGAATGCGATTTATGATGGAGATCCCATCTCCAAGCCCAGCAGCAGGGCCCGGTACCCCATGCATCAGGAAGAAGAACTCAGGGTCGCAAAGCGCAAGGCATTGGCCTTGCTGCTGTTCGCGTTTGCCGTTTTCGTCACCACTGTTTTCCTGCCGCGCGCGCCCTTGACGGATGGCGTGCGGGCGGCGGCGGAGGCGGCGCTGGTTGGCGGGCTGGCGGACTGGTTTGCCGTGGCGGCGCTGTTCCGGCGGATTCCGTTGCCGGGCTTTGCGCGCCACACCAACATCATCATCCGCAAGCGGGACGATATTGCGGATGGCCTGGYGGTGTTCGTGAAGGAGAAGTTCCTGGACGTGCAGTCCGTGGTTGCGCTGATCGAGCGGCACAATCCGGCGCTGGTGGTCACCCGCTGGCTGGAGTCGCCCGCCAACGCGCGGCAGATCGGCGATATGGTGGTGAAGTTCGCGAGCGGCATGCTGGATGTGATGGATGAGCGCAACATCCAGTCACTGCTGAAGCGGGCGGTGGATACGATGATCGACAAGGTCGATCTGTCGGAGTCCGCGGCGACGATCCTCGACAGCCTGACCAGGAACGATCGGCACCAGGCGCTGCTCGATGAGACGATCGCGCAGTTGATCGCCTTGCTGAACGAGCCGCCCGCCCGCGCTTTCATCTCGGAGCGGATCGTGGAATGGCTGAAGAGCGATCACCCCAGGAAGGAGCGGCTGCTTCCCACCGAGTGGATCGGGAGCAATGGCGCTGACCTGATTTCCGCGGCGCTGAGCCGCGTGCTGACCCAGATCGAGGGCGACGCCAATCACGCGCTGCGCAAGCGCTTCGATGCGGCCGTGCAGCGTTTGATTCAACGGCTGAAGCACGATGCCGCGTTCCACGCCAAGGCCGAGGCGCTGAAGGCGCACCTGAAGCAGGATGGGGCGCTGAACGCCTATGTCGGCGGGCTTTGGGCCGAGTGGCGCGATGGGTTCAAGCGCGACCTGGCGCGCGAGGATTCCGCCACGCACCGCAAGGTGGCGGCGGCGGGCCAGTGGATCGGCGCGGAGCTGGCGCGCAACGCGTCCCTGCGCGCATCGCTCAACGATCATCTGCGCGACGCGGCGCGCAACATGGCGCCGGACTTTGCGGAGTTCATCACGCGGCATATCAGCAACACCATCCGCAGCTGGGATGCGCGCGACATGTCCCGGCAGATCGAGCTGAACGTGGGCAAGGACCTGCAGTACATCCGCATGAACGGCACGGTGGTCGGCGGGCTGATCGGCGCGGCGCTGTACCTGATCGCGCAACTGCCGGCGTGGCTCGCCCGCTAGGCGTCTGCTTTGCGTTGCCTTGCCAGTCGGAGCCGGTCAAGGCCGGTTGGCCAGCCGGAGCACCACTTGCAGCAGGATCTGCGCGCCATTGACCAGGTCGTCCGGCTCGGTGTACTCGCGCACGTCGTGGCTCAGGCCCTTGACGCTGGGCACGAAGATCATGCCGGTCGGGCACAGGTGCGCCAGCATCTGCGCGTCGTGCCCGGCGCCGCTGGGCATGCGCATATGGCTAAGGCCCAGCGAGGCGGTCTCTTGCTCGATCAGGTCGATGACCATGGGGTGGAACGCCACCGGCTCCAGGTGCGCCAGCATGCGGTAGCTCAGGCTGAGGATCTCTGCCTGGCAGGTCTGCTCGGCAAAGGCCAGCACCTCGGCTTCGGCCTGGGCGAGCAGTTGGTCATCGGTGTTGCGCAAGTCGACGGTGAAGGTGGCGCGCTCGGGGATGACGTTGATCATGTTGGGCTCGAAGCGCATGGCGCCCACCGTGCCGAGCTGGCTGTCGCCGTAGCGCAGTGCCAGGTCGTGCACGAAATTGGCGATGCGCATGGCGGCGTAGCCGGCGTCGTGCCGCAGGTCCATGGGCGTGGTGCCGGCGCTGTTGGACATGCCGTCGATCCTGAACTCCGTCCAGGAGATGCCTTGGATGCTCTCCACCACGCCGATGCGCAGGTCGCGCAGATCCAGCGCCGGGCCCTGCTCGATGTGCAGCTCGACAAAGCTGTCCACGCGCGGCGCACCCACCGGGGCTTGCCCGCTGTAGCCGATGCGCTGCAGCTCGGCGCCGACGGTGGTGCCGTCGATGCTGGTGGCCGCTAGCGCGTCTGCCAGGGGCAGGCCGCCTGCGTAGACCAGCGAGCCCATCATGTCGGGCTGGAAGCGCACGCCGGTGGCATTGGTAAAGAAGGCCACGGCAATCGGGCGGCGCGTGCGCAGGCCTGCATCGCGCAGCGTGGCGATCACTTCCAGGCCGGCCAGCACGCCATAGCTGCCATCGTAGCGGCCGCCGGTGCGCACGGTATCGATATGCGAGCCGATCATCACGGGGGGCAGGTCCTCGGTGCCGGCGTAGCTGGCCACGCCGTTGCCGATGGCGTCGATCGTCACCACCATGCCAAGCGCCTGCATGCGCGCAACCGTCCAGTCCCGGCCGAGCTCGTCGGCATTGGTCAGCGCCAGGCGGCGCACGCCGCCGCCTTCAATGGCACCAAGCCGCGCCAGATCGTCCAGGCTTTGCAGCAGGCGCTCCGGGTGGACGCGCGGCGTGCGTGGGGTGTGCTTTGCTTCTGTTACCTGTGCTGCCTGTGCTGCCTGCTGTGGGTGTTGCGCGGTCATGCGTGTTTCTGGGTCCAATCGGAATGCGTGGAATGCGTGGAATGCGTCCACTATGAAACGATGGTCTCGCGTTTCGGTGCACATAAGGTGCAAATGAGGTGCCCATGAAACGCATGTTTCTCTGCTCGTTGTGCGTCGCGGGCCGCTTGCATTCGTGGTTCAATAGGCGCGGTGCTTATTTTTTTGCAGTGAACCATCATGACCCTGATTGACATCAAGACGCTCCAGGAAGCGGCCGCCGCATTTGGCGAGGCCCGCGGCTGGGGCAAGTATCACAGCCCCAAGAACCTGGCCATGGCGCTGAGCGTGGAAGTGGCCGAGCTGGTCGAGATCTTCCAGTGGAAGACGGAGGAGGAGGCGCGCGGCATCATGTCCACGGACGAGCGCGCGCACGTGGAGCAGGAACTGGCGGACATCACGATCTACCTGGCGCAGTTGCTGACCGCGCTCGATGTTGACCTGAACGCGGCGGTGAAGGCCAAGATGGCGATGAATGCGGTGAAGTATCCGGCCAAGACGGGCGGCGCGGATTGAAGTAAGGGGCGCCGGGCCAGCGGCGCCACCTGCGAGGCCTTCAGCGCGCCGGCGCGCCCTTCTGCCCGCCAAGCCGCGGATTGGGATATTCGCAGCCCAGCTCGACCCGGCCCTTGTACTCGCGGGCCACGATCCACGCGCCGCGCGCGCTCTCGCGGGCCAGGCCCCGGCCGGCCACGCCGCGCAGGCCGAGCTGGCTGGCCACGGCGTTGACGTCGGTGGCGCTGGTGATGCCATAGGCCGTGTAGTTGCCGAGCTGGTAGTCGCCGAAGCGCACGTCCGTGGTGGGCAGGCCGGCAACGCTGACGGGCTTGGGGGTGCGATACACGGCGGAGGCGAAGCCGCTCAGTTCGTCGTTCTTGCTCCACCCGGGCAGCCCGCCATCTTCCAGGGCGTCGACATAGGCGGCCACGCCGCTGGCTTCGCCCTTGCAGTCGAGCAGTGCGGCTAGCGGCGGCAGGTTGGCCGCGTGGGAGATGGCGGGGCCGCCGATGGCCAGCAGGATAGCGCCCAGGCGCAGCAGTTGCTTCTTCATTGTTATTGTTCCGAGGTTGAGATTGGCGCGATATTGTCCGTCATGGCGGCATCATCGTGTCCAGCACGGCTGCACGCCGCGCGATGGAATTCCGGTGCCCCTCTTTCTCACCGTTCCATCCCGGGCCACATGCCGGTAGACTTTGGCCGTTGCATTGAGGCCATGCCAGTCATATTGTCGCCGATGCCGCCGATGCCGCATCGCTGGTCCCCATCCCCCCGTTCCGGCCGGACATTCCCGGCCGCTTCCATGCTGGAGCCCCCGCACCGCCATGAAGATCCTGATCGCACGACTKAACCACGAAACCAATACCTTCTCGCCGGTGGCGACGCCGCTGTCGTCCTTTCATCCGCACTACGGCGAGGACGCGTATCGGGCGAGCAAAGGCACGCGCACGGCCATCGGCGCCTTTATCGACCTGGCCGAGGCGGCCGGCGCGGAGCTGGTGGTGCCGGTCACGGCCRGCGCCAACCCGAGCGGACGCGTCGCGGCCGATGCATATGCGGCCTTGTGCGATGCCATCGTGAAGGCGGCGCCCGGGTGCGATGCCGTGATGCTCGACCTGCACGGCGCCATGGTCGCGCAGAACAGCGACGACGGCGAGGGTGAGTTGCTGGCGCGCCTGCGCGAAGTGCTGCCGCACGCGCCGATTGCCGTGGCGCTGGACCTGCACGGCAACGTGACGCAGGCCATGATCGATCACGCGGACATCGCGGTCAGCTTCAAGACCTATCCGCACGTGGACATGTACGAGACCGGCGAGCACGCCGGCCGCCTGCTGATGCGCATGCTCCAGCAAAAGGCGCGGCCCGCGCTGGCCTGGCGGCGCCTGCCGATGGTCACGCACACACTGCGCAGCAATACCGGCGAAGGCGCGATGCAGCGCGCGGTGGCGGCGGCCAGGCAGGCGGAGGCCGACGGCATGCTGGCAGTGTCGGTGCTGGCCGGCTTCGGGCTGGCGGATATCGCGGCACCTTGCCTGAGCGTGCTGGTCGTGGCCGACGGCAGCCAGGCCGCGGCGCAGGCGGCGGCCGACAAGCTTGCCGCGCAGATCTGGGCGGAGCGCGCCGGCTTTGTCTATGAGAGCGAGCCGCTGGCTGAATCGATCGCGCGCGCCGCGCAGCTGGCCGCGCAGGGCGGCAACGGGCCGGTGCTGTTGCTGGATCACGGCGACAACTGCATGTCGGGCGGCACCTGCGACGATATGGAAGTCCTGCGCGAGGCCTTGCGGCAAGGCTTGTCCGGCATTGCCGTTGGGCCGGTGTGCGACCCGCAGGCCGTAGCCGCGATGATCGCGGCCGGCGTGGATGCCAGCGTGACGTTGCCGGTGGGCAACAAGGTGCCGCTGACCCAGCTTGGCATCTACCCGACGCCGCTGACCCTGACGGGCCGGGTGGCCGCCATCAGCAATGGCGAATACGTGATCAGTGGTCCGACCTACACCGGCGCGCGCATCCGCATGGGCCGCACAGTGCTGCTCGATATCGGCGCGGCGCAGGTGGTGGTGACCGAGACCCCGCAGGAGCACTGGGACCTGGGCATCTTTACCCATATCGGCGTGGATCCCCTGGCGCAGCGTTTCCTGTTGCTGAAGTCGCGCATGTACTGCCGGCCGGTGTTCGTGCCGATAGCAAAGGCGGTGGTGGAGTGTGATGGCGGTGGCGTGACGAGTTCGCGCTATGCGCAGTTCCCGTTTGAGCGTCTGACGCGGCCGGTGTATCCGCTGGACGCGGACGTGACCTTGGGCGGTTAGCTAGCGGCCTGACCCGCTCACGCGATATACGAAACCTCGGGCAGCGCGAACGTCTCGCGCACCAGTTCCGCGCGCCGGGTCACTTTCTCGCAGGATAGTTCGAGGTGGTCGCGCAGCAGGTCGGCGGCCTTGCGCGGCGCGCCATCGGCGGCGGCCTGCAGCACGGCGATGTGCTCGGACATGAACGGGTCCGCTTCGGGCATCGGCGTGGAGACGCCCAGCACGTGCTTGCTCAGCGTGAGGATGCAGCGCGTGCGCTGCAGGCTGCTGAGCAATTCCTTGTTGGGGCACTGCGAGAGCAGCTGCACGTGCAGGTCGTGCTCCAGGTTGTCCATGGCGGTGCGGCTGACCTTGGGGTAGACGCGCTGCACCTTGTGCAGGTCGCCGATCATCCGCTCTATCTCGGCCCGGTCGGCGTGGCCGATGGCGGCGCGCAGCGCGGCGGGTTCCACCAATGAGCGCAGTTCGTAGAGATCATGGATGCGCTTGGCGTCCAGCGGCGTGATGACCCAGCGCAGGCGCTCGTCCTTCTCCAGGATGCCCAGGCTTTCCAGGCGCAGCAATACGTCGCGCACCACGGTCCGGCCCACGTTGAAGTGGCGGGCCAGTTCGATCTCGTTGACGCGATAGCGGCCGAACACCGAGAGGTGCACCAGGTCGCGCTCCACTTCGTCGTAGATCACTTCCCAGCCCAGCGTCTTGCGCGCGACATCCGGCTCGCGGTCCACGCCCAGCATGGCAGGGTCCAGCGGGATGCGCCGGGGCGCGGTGCCCGCGGGCCCGGCCACGAAGCCGCGGCCTTCGAAGCGGCTGACCACGCCATCGGCTTCCAACTCGCGCAGGGCCTGGCGCACCGGCGAGCGGGTGGAGCGCAGGATCTCGGCCACATGGCCTTCCAGCAATACCGTGCCCTGCTCCAGCGAGCCTTCCACGATGGCCTTGCGCAGCAGCTCGACGATGACGGCGTAGATCGGCGCGTGCCGTTGCGCTTCGTCGGCTTCCTGCATGAGTGCGAAGGGGGCGGTGCGCTTGTCTTGTCGCGCGGCCGTCGATGGACTCGGCACGTTGTCTCCGGATCGGTTGGCGGGTTTGGGTGGTGTTGGGTATGTCGTCAGGTACTTCGTCGGGTGCGTCGCTCGTGGTGTCGGCATGGTGCCAAGTATCGGGCGGCGCATGAACGCTCGAACGCATGAGCATATGATACACGGGTATTTTCATATATTGACGTTTGTCGGCAATAGTCATATATTTCGATCCATGCCGGCGCAAGGCCGCATCGAGACGAGAACAAAACACCGAGACAGGGTGGCGGCCAAGCCGGCGCTGCCCACAAAAGAGCGATAGGGCGCATCCCCGATGGACTACCAGTTCGATTTCAGCTTCCTGTCCGCCAACTGGCGCGAACTGCTCGACGGGGCATGGCTGACCCTGCGCATGTCTGTTGCGACCATCGTGCTCGGCTTTGTGCTGGGAACGGCGCTGGCGGTGGCGCGCACGCAAGGCCCGGCCTGGGCGCGCCGCTGCGTCACGGGCTATGTGGATGTGATTCGCAACACGCCGCTGGTGATCCAGGCGTTCTGGCTGTTCTTCGGGCTGGCGGCGGTGCATGTGCGCGTGCCGGCGATGGCGGCGGCGGTGCTGGCGCTGGTGGTCAACGTATCGGCCTACACCACGGAGATCGTGCGCGCGGGCATCGAGTCGGTGCCGCGCGGCCAGTTGGAGGCCGCATCGTGCCTGGGGCTGTCGCGCTGGCAGGTGCTGCGCCTGGTGGTGCTGCCGCAGGCGGTGGAGCGCATGTACCCGGCGCTGATCAGCCAGTTCGTGCTGATGATGCTGGCCACCTCCATCATGTCGCAGATCTCGGCGGAAGAACTCACTGCGGTGGGCTACCGCATCCAGTCGGAGACGTTCCGCGGCTTTGAGATCTACATCGTCATTGCCGTGGTGTACCTGGTGCTGTCGTGGCTGTTGCGGTTGTCGATGGCGGGCGTGGGTGCCATCGCTTTCACGCGCCGCCGGCGCCTGAAGACGGCGCTCTGATTCCGCACGCTATCTCTTTCCCCTCTTTCCCCTTCTTCTACTTTCCTACTTCCTTTCGACGCGGAGCCAAGCATCATGTCCAGCCTTTCCCTGGATCAAGTCTTGTTTATCCTGCGCGGCGCAGGCTGGACGCTGTTGCTGTCAGCCATGGGCTTTGTCGGCGGCGCGCTGGCGGGCCTGCCGCTGGCACTGGCACGCAGCCGCGGCGGCCGCGTGCTGCGCATGGCTACCGGCGCCTTCGTGCAGCTGGTGCAGGGCGTGCCGCTGCCGGTGATCATGTTCGTGGTGTATTTCGGCATCAGCGTGGGTGGCTTCGACCTGCCCGCGCTGGTGGCCGCCGGCATCGCCATGACGGCGTATTCCAGCGCCTACCTGGCCGAGATCTGGAAGGGCTGCATCCAGGCCGTGCCGCGCACGCAGTGGGAGGCGGCCGAGTGCCTGGCGCTCACGCCGCTGCAGCGCGTGGTGCACGTGATCTTGCCGCAGGCTGCGCGCATCGCGGTGGCGCCCACGGTGAGCTTCCTGGTGCAGATMGTGAAGAACTCCTCGTACGCGGTGGTGATCGGCTTCTTCGACCTGACCTATTCGGCACGGGTGGTGAACAACTCCACCTTTGAGCCCTTCGTGGTGTTTTCCATCGCGGCGGTGCTTTATTTCGCGATCTGCTATCCGCTGTCGACGCTGTCGTACAAGCTGGAGCGCCGCTTCAAGCGGGTTTGATACGAGGCTGAATACGGGGCTGAATGCGGGGCTGAACGTGGCTGCGGGAGCGGACCCGAATCAGCGGGAAACACAAGACATCATGGAGACAAGCATGGAAGACATCGTCCGCTTCGACAAGGTGAGCAAATCCTTCGGGCAGGTGGAGATCCTCAAAGGCGTGAGTTTCTCGGTGCGCGCCGGCGAGGTGGTGGCGCTGATCGGCCGCAGCGGCTCGGGCAAGAGCACGGCTCTGCGCTGCATCAACGGCCTGGAGCGCGTGAACGGCGGCGCGTTGCACGTGTGCGGCCGCGCCATGCACGAAGACAACGTGCCGCTGGGCGAGCTGCGCAAGGAAGTGGGCATCGTGTTCCAGAGCTACAACCTGTTCCCGCACCTCACCGTGGAAGAAAACGTCATGCTGGCGCCGCGCAAGGTCAAGGGCGTTGGCAAGAAGGAGGCGCGCGAGCTGGCCATGCACGTGCTCAAGCAGGTTGGCATGGAGGAGCGCGCCGGCTACTACCCGGAGCAATTGTCCGGCGGCCAGCAGCAGCGCGTGGCGATTGCGCGATCGCTGGCGATGCAGCCGCGCCTGATGCTGTTCGATGAAGTCACCTCGGCGCTGGATCCCGAGCTGACCGGCGAGGTGCTCAAGGTGATCGAGCGGCTGGCCGAAGACGGCATGACCATGGTGTTRGTCACGCACGAGATGGCGTTCGCGCGCTCGGTGGCGGACCAGATCATGTTCATGCACCAGGGCATCGTCTGGGAAGGCGGCAGCGGCAAGCTGCTGGATGAACCTTCGACGCCGGAGCTCAAGCAGTTCGTCGGCAACGGCCTTTGATTTCCCGCTGGCCGGCACGACTCAACCTACACACACGGAGACACCCCATGCACTTCAACCGCCGCCTGCTCGGCTCGCTCGCCGCCCTGCTGCTCGTTGGCGCATCCGCCAGCGCCTGGTCCGACACGCTCGACACCATCAAGCAACGCAAGAAGATCCTGGTCGCCGTGGATATCGGCGCGCCGCCCTACGGCATGCTCGACAGCCAGGCAAAGCAAAGCGGCTCCGATGTGGAGACCGCCCGCCTGCTGGCCAAGGACCTCGGCGTGGAACTGGAGATCGTGCCGGTGACCGGGCCCAATCGCGTGCCGTTCCTGCTGACCAGGAAAGCGGACGTGGTGCTGGCCTCGTTCTCGGTCACCGACGAGCGCAAGAAGGTGATCGATTTTTCCGATCCCTATGGCGTGATCCCGGTGGTGGTGGGCGGGCCCGCAAAGTCCAGCCTCAAGCGCTTTGCCGATCTGTCCGGCAAAACCATCGCCGTCACGCGCGGCACCACCAGCGACCAGGAACTGAGCCGCGGCGCCAAAGAAGTGCCGGGCGTGAATATCGTGCGCTACGAGGACGACGCCACGACCAACACCGCCGTCTCCACCGGCCAGCAGGACTATCTCGCCGCCGCCATCAGCGTGATTCCCGCGGTGAAGAAGAGCAATCCCACGCGCGACCTGGAAACCAAGTTCGTGATGAAGGCCTATCCCTATGCGATCGGCCTGCGCAAGGGCGACACCGCGCTGAAGGCGTGGCTCGACAACTGGGTCAAGGCCAACCTGAAGAACGGCAAGATCAACAGCATCTACAAGCAGTACTTCGGCATCGCGCTGCCGGACGAAATGATCAAGTAAAGCCCGCACGAATCGGCAGGGCGACCATTAAATCGCGAGAAACCACCCCATGAGCACAGAGAGCATTGCCGCCGCCCCCGCGCAGCTTCCCCGCACGCCGCGCACCATCCGGCTGCATCCCGATGACGACGTGGTCATCGCCCGCGAACAGATGGTGGCCGGCACGCCGGTCGCCGACGAAGGCGTGACCGTGATCGGCCTGGTCCCGCCCGGCCACAAGATCGCCACCCGTGCGATCGCCAGTGGCGAAGCGGTGCGGCGCTACGGCCAGATCATCGGCTTTGCCAGCCAGGATATCCGCGCCGGCCAGCACGTGCATACGCACAACCTGGCCATGGGCGATTTCACGCGGGACTATGCGTTCAGCGCGGAGGCCCGCGTGGTGCAACCGGTGGCGCAGCCGGCCACGTTCGATGGCATCAGACGCGCCGACGGCGGCGTGGCCACGCGCAACTACATTGGCATCCTGACCTCGGTGAACTGCTCGGCCACGGTGGCGCGCGCCATCGCGGATTATTTTCGCCGGGACATCCATCCGCAGGCGCTGGCCGCCTATCCCAATGTGGATGGCGTGGTGGCGCTCACGCACGGCGTGGGCTGCGCGGTCGATCCGCAGGGCGAGGGGCTGGCGGTGCTGCAGCGCACGCTGGGCGGCTATGCCTGCCATCCCAACTTTGCCAGCGTGCTGGTGATCGGCCTGGGCTGCGAGACCAACCAGATCTCCGCGCTGCTGGCGACACAGGGGCTCACGCACAGCGACCGGCTGCAGACGTTCACCATCCAGGACACTGGCGGCACCACCAAGACCATTGCCCATGGCATCGAGCTGATCAAGGCGATGCTGCCGAAGGCCAACGCGGTGGAGCGCCTGCCGGTGCCGGCGCACCATCTGGTGGTGGGCCTGCAATGCGGTGGCTCGGACGGCTACTCGGGCATTTCGGCCAACCCGGTACTGGGCGCGGCGGTGGATTTGCTGGTGCGCAATGGCGGCACCGCGATCCTCTCCGAGACGCCGGAGATCTACGGCGCCGAGCACTTGCTGACGCGCCGCGCGCAAACGCCGGAGATCGGTCAGAAGCTGGTGGCGCGCATCCGCTGGTGGGAGGCCTATTGCGAGCGCCACGGCGCCAGCATGGACAACAACCCCTCCGCCGGCAACAAGGCGGGCGGCCTGACCACGGTGCTGGAAAAATCGCTGGGCGGCATCGCCAAGGGCGGCTCCACCAATCTCGCCGAAGTGTACGAGTACGCGCAGCCGGTGCGCGTGCGCGGCCTGGTCTTCATGGATACGCCGGGCTACGACCCGATCTCCGCCACCGGCCAGGTGGCGGGCGGCGCCAACCTGATCTGCTTCACCACCGGGCGCGGCTCGGCCTACGGCTGCGCGCCCTCGCCCTCGGTCAAGCTCGCGACCAACACGGCGCTATGGCAGCGCCACCATCGCCGAACTGGGTGCGGCGTTGTTCCAGCTGATGCTGGACACGGCCTCCGGCAAACGCTCGCGCAGTGAGCTCCATGGCTACGGGCAGAATGAGTTCGTGCCCTGGCAACTGGGGGCGATTACCTGAACGTGGATGGTTGCCCGGGCGTGCCCCGGGCAACGGCCGGCACGCCGTGCCCGGCGTGGCGGACCGGCTCGGTCGCCATGTTCCTGGCCTGCTCAGACCGTTCTACGCCCGCCGCTTGCCGGCGCGCGCCGCACGGTCTTCGAGGCGGGCTTGCCCGCGTCGGGCACCGGGCCATCAAACGCATCGGCCGCCAGCAGCACGCCCGCTGAGACGATGTACTCCGCCGCGCTTTCGATATCTCCCTGCAGCGCGGCCCGTGCCGCAACGCCATCCCTGCGCTTGAGCGCCGCAACCAGCCGCGCGTGGTGATTCACCGCTACCTGCTCGCCCACGCGGCGGGAGCCGGAGCGCAGATCGTGATTCAGGATCGGGCCAATACGCAGCCACAGCGCTTCAATCATCTGCAGCAGGATCGGCATGCCGGCGCCCTTGTAGACGGCGAAATGCAGTTCCTTGTTGACCGAGATCAGCTTTGAGCTGTCCGGCCTAGGCCGGGCCATCTCTTCCGCGAAGCGGTCATGGAGGGCCGTGACCTGCACGATCGCGGCGTCGCTCAGGTGCTCGGCCGCCTGCTCTGTCGCCAGTCCTTCCAGATTGACCCGGATACTTGTGATCTCCCGGAACTGGCTCACGCTCATGATCGGCACGCGCAACGCACGGTTAGGCGTCAGTTCCAGTGCCTGCTCCGCCACCAGGCGATGCACCGCTTCGCGCACTGGCATCACGCTCACGCCCAGCGCAGCGGCAGTGCTGCGCAGCGAGATTTGTTCTCCGGGCATCATGTGGCCGCTGATCAACAATTCTCGCAATTGCGCGTAGACGTCTCCACTCAACGTCTGGCGCTTCAAAGGGGTCACAAGTTCGGGTAGGGACATGCGGAAATCATAGCACTTCATAGCACATAGGGTATCCCCGATTTGAGATCTGTGATCACAGATATAACATGGCGGCCATGGAGGTGCATCGCCTCATGCATGGAGCTGACGAATATGTGGAATGACAACTCTCTCGCGGGCAAGCGAGTCCTGGTGACCGCTGGCGCCGACGGCATCGGGCTGGAAATCACGCGCGCCTTCGCGCAGGCGGGTGCCAGCGTGCTCGTTTGCGATATCCAGGGCGCCAGCCTGGAGCGCCTCGCGGCCGTGCTGCCGACGGTGCATGGATGCCGGGCTGATGTGTCGAGCGAGGTGGACGTGGCCGCCATGTTCGAGACCGTCGATCGCACGCTCGGCGGCCTCGACATCCTCGTGAACAACGCCGGCGTGGCGGGCCCCACCGGTGGCGTCGAGACCCTGACCCTGGCCGATTGGGAGCGCACGCTCGCGGTCAATCTCACCGGGCAGTTCCTGTGCACGCGCCTGGCCGTGCCGCGCTTGCGCCAGGGAAGGAGCCCCGCCATCGTCAACCTGTCATCGGCTGCCGGCCACCTTGGCATGCCGGGGCGCTCGGTCTACTCGGCGTCCAAATGGGCGGTCATCGGATTCACCAAATCGCTGGCACTGGAACTCGGCGCCGACGGCATCCGCGTGAATGCCATCCTGCCCGGCGCGGTCGATGGCCCGCGCATCCGCGCGGTCATCGCGGCAAAAGCCGAGGCGCTGGGCAAGCCCCTGGAAGACGTCACGCGTGCCTACACGTCGCAAGCCGCGCTCGGGCGCATGGTGCAAGCGCGCGACATCGCCAACATGGTGCTGTTCGCGTCCAGCGACCTGGCCGCCAACGTCACCGGCCAGGAGCTGGCGGTCGATGGCCTGACGCAAGCGCTGAGCTGACCTTACCTCCCCCAACCGATTTCACACGGAGCCCGCCATGGCAGCCCGATCCAAAGCCATCATCACCTGCGCCCCCACCGGCGCGATCCACACCCCCAGCATGTCGCCGTACCTGCCGGTGACCGCCGACGAGRTCGCCACCGCCGCCATCGATGCGGCCAAGGCCGGTGCGGCCATCCTGCACCTGCACGCGCGTGATCCGAAGGACGRCCGGCCGTCGCAGGACCCGGCGCTGTTCCGGCCGTTCCTGTCGAAGATCAAGGCGGCCACGAATGYCGTGATCAACATCACCACCGGCGGCAGTCCCCACATGACCGTGGAGKAGCGCATGCTGCCCGCCACGACGTTCAGGCCGGAACTGGCCTCGCTGAACATGGGCTCGATGAACTTCGGCCTGTTCCCGATGCTGGATCGTTTCAAGGAGTTCGCGCACGAGTGGGAGCGCGAGCATCTGGAGAACAGCCGCAACCTGATCTTCAAGAATACCTTCAGCGATATCGAGAACATCCTGAAGATCGGCAACGCCAACGGCACGCGCTTCGAGTTCGAGTGCTACGACATCAGCCACCTGAACAACCTGAAGCATTTCCTGGACCGCGGCCTGGTCAAGGCTCCGGTGTTCGTGCAGTCGGTCTTCGGCATCCTGGGCGGCATCGGTGGCGATCCGGAAGACCTGATGCATATGCATCGAACCGCGAACCGGCTGTTCGGCGACCAGTACCGCTGGTCGATCCTCGGCGCCGGCCGCAACCAGATCCCGCTGGCCACCATCGGCGCGGCGATGGGCGCCAACGTGCGCGTCGGCCTGGAGGATTCGCTGTGGATCGGCCCGGGCCGGCTGGCGGCATCGAGCGCCGAGCAAGTGCTGCGTATGCGCAGCGTGCTTGAGGCGTTGAACATCGATGTCGCGACACCCGACGAGGCTCGCGAGATCCTCGGTCTGAAGGGCGCGGCGAACGTGGCCTTTTAAAGCCCGCGCCGCGAGCGCTGGCACGCAAGACAACATGCGGACGCCGGAGGCCTTGATGCCTCCGGAACATAAACAGATACCGCCGACAGGAGATCCAGGCCATGTCCACCACTTATGTGCAAACCGCACGAGAAGCGCCGCTTGCCGATCAGCGCTCCTTGAACGCGCTGTTGTTCAGGAAGCTGATGCCGCTCCTGGTGATGGCCTACGTGATCAGTTTTCTCGATCGGACCAATATCGCGCTGGCAAAGAGCCATATCGCGGTCGACCTGGGCATCTCCGCGGCGGCCTATGGGCTGGGTGCGGGCCTGTTCTTTCTCAGCTACGCGCTGCTTGAGGTCCCCAGCAACCTGATCATGCACAAGGTGGGGGCGCGCTTCTGGATCACGCGCATCATGATCACCTGGGGCTTGTTGTCCGCGGGCATGGCCTTTGTCAGCGGCGAGACCTCGTTCTATGTCATGCGCCTGTTGCTGGGCGCGGCGGAAGCTGGACTGTTCCCCGGTGTGATGCTTTACCYGACCTACTGGTTCGGCCGCAAGGAGCGGGCGCGCGCGACGGGATACTTCCTTCTGGGCGTGTGTATTGCCAACATCCTTAGCGGGCCGCTCGGCGGCGCGCTGCTGCAAATGGACGGCGTGCTGGGATGGCGAGGCTGGCAATGGATGTTCGTGCTGGAGGGCCTGCCGGCGGTGGCGTTTGCCTTCGTCGTGTGGAAGAAGTTGCCGGACGGCCCCGGAAGCGCGTCCTGGCTGTCCCCCGAGGAAGCCCGCGAGGTTGAACGCCGCCTTGMGGCGGAGCAAGCCGAGGAGGCATCCGCCGGGCATGTCGGGCATTCGTTCCGGGGCTGCCTTGCCGATCGCCAGATCTGGCTCGCGATCTTCGTGTACTTCTGCCACCAGATCAGCATCTACACTGTGATTTTCTTCCTGCCGGGCATCATCGGCACCTATGGCAAGCTGTCGCCGCTGCAAATCGGCCTGCTCAACTCCCTGCCATGGATCGCGGCGGCCATCGGCGCCGCGGCGCTCCCGCGCTTCGCCAGCAACCCGCAGCGTTGCCGCCGCATGCTGATTGCGGGGCTTGCCGTGATGTCGGCCGGCCTGCTGCTCGCGGCCTATGCCGGCCCGGTGGTCGCCATGGTGGGCTTCAGCCTGACGGCATCGATGTTCTTCGTGGTCCAGTCGGTCATTTTCCTTTTTCCGTCGTCGCGTCTTGCTGGCGTGGCGCTGGCGGGCGGGCTGGCACTGGTCAACACCTGCGGGCTGGTTGGTGGATTTATCGGCCCGTCGGTCATGGGCGTGATTGAGCAGACCACCGGCAGTACGAAGAATGGCCTGCTGATCATTGCGGGGATGCTGGTCCTGGCCGCGCTTGCAAGTACTCGGCTACGCCAAGGGCAGGAAGGGAAATCCGCCTGACCGGTGGCAAGCGATGCTGCCACGGGCCATGCCTCGGCGCCGCCCCGCTATAACCTTCCCGCATATCCGCCACCCGATTTTTCATTATTCCGGCATGTCTCGCCTCCCTACACTGGTCTCCAGCAAACACTGACCTGGCACCCCGCCGGCGTCCAGAGATAAAACAGGAGACGGCGCTAGCCGGCAGGTGCATTCGTGCGACGCAATCGTATGGATACGCCGCGCCGGCCCCGCCGCGAGGAGCGCATGCCATGTCCGATACATCCGCGCTGGATGTCGAACGCTATATCGACGAAGCCGGCTTTACCCCGTTCCACTGGTTGCTGCTATTACTGTGCTTCCTGGTGATTCTTCTCGATGGCTACGATATGGCGGCGATTGCTTATGTGGCGCCGTCTCTGCTCGAAGAATGGGGGCTGCAAAAGGCGCAGCTCGGGCCGGCCATGAGCGCGGCGCTATTCGGGCTGGCTTTCGGCGCGTTGTTGGCGGGACCGCTTGCCGACCGGATCGGGCGCAAGCCGGCGGTGGTGGTGTCGGTGCTGTTTTTCGGCGCGGGCAGCCTGGCGACGGCGTGGGCGTTTTCCATTGGCTCGCTGACGGCGCTGCGTTTCGCCACCGGGCTGGGCCTGGGCGCGGCGATGTCGAACGCGATTACCTTGCTCGCGGAATATTGTCCCAGCCACCGCCGCACCATGGCGGTGAGCGCGATGCTGTGCGGCTTTCCGCTCGGCGCCGGGGCGGGCGGGTTTTGCGCGGGCTACCTGATTCCCGCGTTCGGCTGGCGCTCGGTGTTGCTGGCGGGTGGCGTGGCGCCCCTGTTGCTGTGCGTGCTGCTTGCGTGGCTGATGCCGGAATCGGTGCGCTACATGGTGCTCAAGGGGCACGCCAGCGAGCGCGTGCGCGCGGTGCTGGCGCGCATCCGGCGCGAGCCGCTGGCGCACGTGCAGCGTTTTGTGATTGGCGAGCAGGCCGCTGGCGGGCGCTCGGCCGTGATGGCGATTGTCACCCGCCCTTACCGGCTTGGCACGCTGCTGTTGTGGTTCTGCTGCTTCATGAGCATGCTGGTGTTCTACATGATCGTGAACTGGATGCCCTTGCTGCTGAAGGAGGCGGGCTTGCCGGTGCGGCAGTTCGCGCAGATCAGCGCGCTGTTTCCGCTTGGCGGCGGCGTGGGCTCCATCCTGATCGGCTGGCTGATGGACCGGCGCGAACCCAACAAGGTGCTGGCATTGGTCTACCTCGCGGCCGGCCTGTTGGCGTATTGCGTGAGCCATGCGGTGGGCAATGTCGGGCAGACGGTGCTGCTGGGCAGCCTGGTGTTCATGATGGGCTTTATGTCGGGCGGTGGGCAGTCGGCGTTGTCTTCGCTGGCGGCGGGCTTCTATCCCACGCATTGCCGCGCGACCGGCGTTGGCGGCATGCTCGGCATTGGCCGCTTCGGGGCGATTTCCGGCGTGCTGGCGGGAGCGGAGTTGCTGCGCCAGCAGTGGAACGGGGCCAGCATCTTCAGCGTGTTGCTGGTGCCGGCATGGCTGGTGTGCGCGGCCTTGCTGCTCAAGTATTACAGCAGCGTGAAGCACAGGCCGGATGAGGGCCTGCTGACGGCGCAGGCGCGTTGAGCCCGGTTGCCGGGGTGAAACGATGGGGCGGGAGGTGATGGTGTCGGATTTTGATCTCTGGTTCGATGACTTGCAGACCCGCAACCGTCTCTACAACGCGCGCGCGTCGGTGGCGGATTTCGATGCCTGCATGCGCGAATACGCGGCGCTGTCCGCGCGGGCCAAAGCGCGCTGCCCAGGCATGCTGGATGTGGCGTATGGCGCGGGCGAGGACGACCGGCTGGATATCTTTCCCGCCTCGCGCGCCACGGCGGCTCCTGCGCTGATCTATATTCACGGCGGCTACTGGCGCTCGCAGCGAAAGGAAGATGCGGCATGCATGGCCGCCAGCTTCACGGGTGCCGGCGTGGCGGTAGTGGTGCTGGAGTACACCTTGCTGCCGGCGGTGACGCTGTTCGACGTGGTGCGCCAGGTGCGGGGCGCCGTCGCCTGGCTCCATCGCCATGCGGCCGACTACGGCATCGACGCGCGCCGCCTGCATGTGTGCGGGAGTTCGGCCGGCGCGCACCTGGCCGCGATGCTGCTGGCGGACGGCTGGCAGCAAGCGTTGGCGTTGCCGCGCGACGTCATCAAGGGCATGGTGGGGCTGAGCGGTCTCTACGATATCCGGCCCTTGTGCGCAACGGATGTGAACGACTGGCTGCGGCTGGACGAGAAGCAGGCTGCCGCGCTGAGCCCTGCCTTGCTGCTGCCGCAAACTGGCCCGCAACTGCTATTGGCGGTAGGCGAACTGGAAACACGGGCCTTCGTCCACCAGACGTTGCATTTCCACGCCGCGTGCGCGGCGCGCGGGCTGCCCGTCCGCCTGGTGCCGGCGCCGGGCTTGAACCATTTCAATATCGTCAATGAACTGGGCTGCGCGGACAGCCTGCTCTTTCGGGAGACGCTGGCGCTGCTATCTTGAGGGTGGCTGCAGGCGCAGCCACCCGCCAAAAAAAGCGGGCGGTCCTGAATATCAGGATCGCCCGCTTGTTGTCATGCCAAAACTTGGCCGATCAGCGGCCCTTGCCCAGCGCCGCATCGATCGCTTCAAGCAGGCGCGGATCGTTCGMGGCGACGTCCGGCGCGAAGCGCGCTACCACCTTGCCTTCCCGGTCGACCAGGAATTTCTCGAAGTTCCACAGCACATCGGTGGTGTTCTCCGGGTTCACGCCGTAGCCCTTCAGGCGTTCACGGAAGGGGCCGTCGCCGATCGCGGCTGGCTGGGCTTGCGTCAATGCCGCGTACAGCGGATGCTGGTCCGGCCCTAGCACCGAGACCTTCGAGAACATCGGGAAGTGCACGTCGTAGGTCAGCTTGCAGAATTCCTGGATCTGCGCCTCGTCGCCCGGCTCCTGGCCCTTGAAGTTGTTGGCCGGGAATCCCAGCACCTCCAGGCCCTCGGCGTGCTTGGCCTGGTATAGCGCTTCGAGCCCTTCGTACTGGGGCGTCAGGCCGCACTTCGATGCCACGTTCACAACCAGCAGCACACGAGCGCGAAAATCCGCGAGCCGGCTGTCGGTGCCGTCGATGCGTTTCAGGGGAATGTCGTACAGGGTGCTTGCCATCTCTCGTCCTTTCGTGAGCGCTACGGATTCCATGGAGCCGACAGTATGCAGGGCCTGGACGATTCTTGCCTGTGGGCATTCCGATTTCCCGGACATGCTGCATTGCAGCGCGAGAGCACTACAGCCGCACCACCGTGGCACCACCGCGGCGCTACCACCCTTATTGTCGCCACTGAGCGCAACCGCACACCCATTCCCCCGCAGTATTTCCTAAACTGCAAGACACTCCCAATCACGGCTAGCGGTCCCCGCGCTGGCCCTTCCGCCATGCCGCGCCTTGTCTTTGCCTCTGCGATCCAGCGCCATATCCCGAGCCCGGAGCGGGAAGTGCCCGCGGCTACCGTCGGCGCCGCGCTGGAGATGGCGTTTCGGGAGCAGCCGGAGCTGCGCGGCTATATCCTCGATGACCAGGGCCAGTTGCGCCGGCACCTGGCGGTGTTTGTGGATGGCTCGGCCATTCGTGACCGCCGGCGCATGAGCGATCGCGTGGGCGCCAGCAGCCAGATCTATGTAGTGCAGGCGCTGTCAGGCGGTTGACGGCTTGCCGCTGAAGGCTCGGCGCCCAAGCGTGGAGGTCAGCATGAACGATCAACTTCTCATTGGCACGCGCAAAGGCTTGTTGATGTTGCGGCGCGACAGCAGCGCGCTCGCCTGGCTGCAGGAGTCGGTGCATTTCCTGGGTGAGCCCGTGAGCATGGTGCTGGCCGATCCGCGTGACGGTACCTTGTATGCGGCACTTAACCTTGGGCATTTTGGCGTCAAGCTGTGGCGGCGCAGGGCGCGCGGCGCGGAGTGGGAGCCTTGCGCGGTGCCGGTTTATCCGCCCCAGCCAGAGCCGGATCCGCCCGGGGAAGCCGCCGTGCCGGGCGTACCCATCCCTGCGCAAACTGGCGATGCCCCGGTTGCCGCGCGAC
Source organism: Cupriavidus sp. 01L46 (assembly GCF_056399905.1). Lineage (NCBI taxonomy): Bacteria > Pseudomonadati > Pseudomonadota > Betaproteobacteria > Burkholderiales > Burkholderiaceae > Cupriavidus > Cupriavidus sp. 01L46. The sequence continues at coordinate 1,839 of NZ_JBFTSF010000046.1, read as the reverse complement.
CGGTGCCGTGGTCCTTGCAGCAGATCTGGTCGATGGAAACCGGCGGGGCCGACGAGCCCGGCGTGCTGTGGGCCGGCACCTTGCCGGGTGGCTTGTTCCGCTCGGGCGACGGCGGCGCAAGCTGGGCGCTGAACCGGCCGCTGTGGGACCGCCCCGAGCGCAGCGAGTGGTTTGGCGGCGGCTACGATGTGCCGGGCATCCACTCCATCTGCGTGGATCCGCACGATAGCCGCCACGTCACCGTGGCCGTTTCGTGCGGCGGTGTGTGGCAGACGCGGGACGGTGGCAGGAACTGGGCCTGCACGGCGAGCGGCATGGTGGCCGACTACATGCCACCGGAGCGGCGCGAGGATGGCAACATCCAGGATCCGCACAGGCTGGCGCAATGTGCCGGCCATCCGCATGCGATGTGGGTGCAGCACCATGGCGGGATCTTTCGCTCCGGYGATGCGGGCATGCACTGGCAGCGCTTGCACGCCAAGCCGTCGAGCTTTGGCTTTGCGGTGGCGGCGCATCCGCGCCGGCCCAATACCGCGTGGTTCGTACCCGCAGTCAAGGATGAATGCCGCGTGCCGGTGGACGGCAAGCTGGTGGTCACCCGCACGCGTGACGGCGGGGTCAGTTTCGAGGCATTCTCCGAGGGGCTGCCCGCGGCGCCGTCGTATGACCTGATCTACCGGCACGGGCTGGCGGTGGACCGTACCGGCGAGCGGCTTGCCATGGGCTCCACCACCGGCAGCCTGTGGATATCGGAGAGCGGCGGGGAGCGCTGGAAGCTGTTCTCGGCACATCTGCCGCCGATTTACTGCGTGCGCTTTGTTTGAGTTGCCCGCGCGCGCTCAGGGCCCATCGATTCACGGACAGGACGCGAACGCATGGCGCAAGCAAGCACTAAGAGCACAACCAAATCCCACGCAGCGCCCGTCGCCCGCGTCGCCCGCGTCGGCATTGGCGGATGGAATTTCGCCCCCTGGCGCGACAATTTCTATCCCGCCAGGCTGAYGCAGAGCCGGGAGCTGGAATACGCCAGCCGCCAGCTCACCGCCATCGAGATCAACAGCACTTACCACGGCACCCAGAAGCGCAGCTCGTTTGCCAAATGGCGCGACGAGACGCCGGATGGCTTTCTGTTCTCCGTCAAGGCATCGCGTTTTGCCACCAACCGCCGCGTGCTGGCGGAATCCGGCGAGTCCATCGCGCGTTTTGTCGACAGCGGCATCGCCGAGCTGGGCGACAAGCTCGGCCCCATCGTCTGGCAGTTCGCGCCCACCAAGCCGTTCGACCCGGAGGATTTCGAGGCCTTCCTGGCGCTGCTGCCGGCATCGGTCGAAGGCCGCAAGCTGCGTCATGTGCTCGACGTGAGGCATGAGAGCTTCATGACGCCGGACTATCTCAAGCTCGCGCGCAAGTACAAGGCAGCCACCGTGTTCACGGACTCGGACAAGTTTCCGTCCTTCGCGGATCTCACCGCGGATTTTGTCTATGCGCGGCTGATGCGCAGCGCACCAACGCTGAGGAGTGGCTACGCGCCGAAGGCGCTGGATGCGTGGGGCGAGCGCGTGCAGGCCTGGGCGGCGGGCGGGAGGCCGGAGGATCTGCCGCAAGTGGATGCCAGTGCACCTGCAAAGCGCAAGCGCGAAGTCTTCGTGTTCTTTATCAGCGGCGCCAAGGAGCGCGCGCCGGCGGCGGCGCAGGCGCTGCTGGCGCGGCTGGGATGGCAGGCGCCGCCCTGGGAAGCCGGCGCCAAGGGTAAATAGACGCCGGGAGACGCCGGTAGAGACGACGGGAGACGGCAAATTGACGACAGAAGCGCGGCAGCCAGCCCGGTATAATCCGGCA
>NZ_JBFTSF010000045.1:0-53577 GCF_056399905.1 Cupriavidus sp. 01L46 | reverse complement strand
CAACTTTTGATATCTCTTGGACAGGGGCCAATGCACCGGTACTCCGGTCTTTGATATAGGCTCCGCCCTGCGCGCGAATACGACCTTCCTTTGCCGATTGGTTTCTATTGTCGGCGCCTAAGCTGGTAACTTCATAAATCTGCGCTTGCCCATTTTCGCCGTAGCACGTGATGGCACAGCGGACCGAGATCGGGGTAGGCCGCGCGCAGCGTCTCGATAATCTATCGATAGCCACGGGGCCCTCCATGGCGTCGCCAAACCGATTGACGAAGACATAGGGATTGCGATGTGCACGGGGCCAACGGGCCCTCACACCCCGATCCATATGCCAACGAACAGAGCTTTTCCCGAAGCGGCGAATCATCCACAGCAAAGTTTACGCCGCTCAATGCTTACCAAGGCATTGACTGCAACGAAAAAGCCCCGCTTTTGGCGGGGCTGATCTTTACACCTTTTGGTTACGAAACCGTCAGAACGGAATATCGTCGTCCATGTCTTCAAAGCCATTCGACGGAGCCTGCTGCTGGCGACGCGCGCCGCCGGCACCTTGCTGGCCACCGGCGGCCTGGCCGCCACCGCTGCGTGCACCGCCGCCGTAACCACCACCGCCGCCGCCCGACGATTCGCGGCCACCACCGTAGCCACCGCCGCCCATGTCGTCGCCACCGCCGCCGCCGCCACCACCGCCCATGCCCTGGCGCGAGCCCAGCATCTGCATTTGCTCAGCCACGATTTCGGTGCTGTACTTTTCCACGCCGGACTGGTCGGTCCACTTGCGGGTGCGGATGCGCCCTTCGATATAGACCTGCGAGCCCTTGCGCAGGTACTGGCCGGCGATCTCGGCCAGCTTGCCGAAGAAGGCGATGCGGTGCCACTCGGTGGCTTCCTTCATCTCGCCGCTGGTCTTGTCCTTGTARCGATCGGTGGTCGCCAGGCGGATGTTGCTCACGGCGTCGCCGCTGGGCAGGTAGCGGGTTTCCGGATCCGCGCCCAGGTTGCCGACGAGGATGACTTTGTTGATCGATGCCATGTGAATGTTCTCCCAGGGCCACGCCCTCTGCTGCAAGCGGCGTGGCGATGCCTTGACTGTTGACTGATGCGTAAACGAATAACGCGCCCCCGGCCAAGAAGTCGGGCGCGCGGTCATGCTAGTGCCTAATTACGGCAAAAAGCTATACGAAGTGATGCGGGCAGCCCTTGCGGACTAATGACCGCGAGCTGCCAACCTCAGGCAGCGACGGCCTGGGCACTGCTTTTCCGGGCCGGCGGCGACTTCATGTTCCAGGCGATTATAAGCCAGAGGAGGAGCACCACGGCGCAGCCGATGAAGACCGCGCTACGGCCTTCGTGCTTGAGCAGCCAGCCACCCACGGCACCGCCCAGGAACAGGCCCATCGCCTGCGTGGTGTTGTAGACGCCAAGCGCAGCCCCGCGCGCGGCGGCGGCGTAGCGCGACACCAGCGAGGGCTGCATGGCTTCCAGCACGTTGAAGGCCACGAAGAACAGCAGCAACACGCCCACGATGCCCCACAGGCCGTGCACGGCGGCAAACAGCAGCTGCACCGCGGTCATCAGGCCGACCGCGCCGAGCAGCACGGGGCGCACCTTGCCATAGCGTTCGGCGGCCATCATCGGCGCGAGCATCAGCACGAAGGAAACCAGCACCACCGGCAGGTAGACCTTCCAGTGCTGGTCCAGCGGCATGCCGGCATCGCTGAGCATGGCCGGCACCACCATGAACATGGCCACCTGCGACGCGTGCAGTGCCAGCACACCCACGTTCAGGCGGATCAGGTCGGGGTTGAGCAGCACGCTGCGAAACGGCAGCCGCACAGGATGCGGCGGCGGCGGCGTGGGCACCAGGAACAGGGTCACCAGGATGGCGACCACGCCCAGCACCGACATCAGCGTGAAGATCCCGGGCATGCCGATGCTGTGCAGCAGCGGCGAGGCAATCACCAGCGACAGCGCGAAGGTCAGGCCGATGCTTCCGCCCACCATGGCCATGGCCTTGGTGCGATGCTGCTCGCGGGTCAGGTCGGCGATGCAGGCGGTGATGGCCGCGGAGATCGCGCCCATGCCTTGCAGCGAGCGGCCGATGATGATGCCGGACAACGTGTCGGAGTTGGCCGCCACCAGCCCGCCGGCGACAAACAGCAGCAGGCCCGCCACCATCACCGGCTTGCGGCCGACGCGGTCGGACAGCCAGCCGAGAGGAATGTGCAGGAAAGCTTGCATCAGGCCGTAGATGCCCATGGCCAGGCCCACGCGCTGGGCGTCGTGCCCGTCGGGCAGGCCATGCGCATATTCGGCGAACACAGGCAGGATCAGGAACAAGCCCAGCATGCGCAGGGCAAAAATACTGGCGAGCGAAATGCTGGCCCGCACTTCCATGCCGGTCATGCGGTCGCGCCCGGCAGCGGGCTGAACCTTGGAAACGTCGGCCTTGGCCGCATCTTGGGAGGAGCTATGGATCGACGACATTGCGATCGTGGGGAATTTCTATGACGGATTGCCGGGTCGTGCACCGCGCACGCACCGCATCACCCCAATGCTGACGGGGCGGCGACAACTTCGATCCATGGCCGGAGCGGAAGTTGCGGCGCTTCTGCCACCGTTGCCGCAGGGCGCAGACTAATGGCCCAAGCAACCCCCGGAAACCGAAGTTCGGTATATTAACAGGTTTGCTCTGCTGCGCTTTCGGGTCCGGACCGGACACCGCAAGCCCCGGCGCGGGCTGGCAAAGCCCGGCCTGAGGCTGGCCTGACGCCGGCTGCAGCCATGCTGGCATGCTTTTTTCTTGAAATTCCGTGAGACCCGGCCTGTCGTCCCGACYGGCGGCCCCGCCTGGCGAAGACAATCGGTATATGGAAGAAATTAGAATCCGTGGTGCCCGTACCCACAACCTGAAGAACATCAATCTCGATCTGCCGCGCAACAAGCTGATCGTGATTACCGGGCTGTCCGGATCGGGCAAGTCCTCGCTCGCCTTCGACACCCTGTACGCGGAGGGCCAGCGCCGCTACGTGGAGTCGCTGTCGGCCTACGCGCGCCAGTTCCTGCAGCTGATGGAGAAGCCGGACGTCGACCTGATCGAGGGACTATCGCCCGCGATCGCCATCGAACAGAAGGCAACCAGCCACAACCCGCGCTCRACCGTSGGCACGGTCACCGAGATCCACGACTACCTGCGGCTGCTGTTCGCGCGCGCCGGCACGCCTTACTGCCCCGACCACAACCTGGCGCTGCAGGCGCAAAGCGTCTCGCAGATGGTCGACGCCGCGCTGGCGCTGCCGGAAGACACCAAGCTGATGATCCTGGCGCCGGTGGTGGCCAACCGCAAGGGCGAGCACTCTGACCTGTTCGACACCATGCAGGCGCAGGGTTTCGTGCGCTTTCGCATCCGCTCCGGCGGCGGCACCACGCATGAGGCGCCGGCGGTGGTCTACGAGGTGGACGCGCTGCCCAAGCYGAAAAAGACCGAGAAGCATTCCATCGACGTGGTGGTGGATCGCGTCAAGGTGCGCCCGGACATCAAGCAACGCCTGGCGGAATCGTTTGAGACCGCGCTGCGCCTGGCCGACGGCCGCGCCATCGCGCTGGAGATCGACACCAACCAGGAACACGGATTCAGCTCCAAGTTTGCCTGCCCGATCTGCTCGTACTCGCTGCAGGAACTGGAGCCACGGTTGTTCTCGTTCAACAACCCGATGGGCGCCTGCCCGAGCTGCGACGGCCTGGGCCAGATCACCTTCTTCGACCCCAAGCGGGTGGTGGCCTTCCCCAACCTGTCGCTGGCCTCGGGCGCCATCAAGGGCTGGGACCGCCGCAACCAGTTTTACTTCCAGATGCTGCAAAGCCTGGCGGCCTACTACGACTTCGAGCTCGATACAGCCTTCGAGGACCTGCCGGCCGAGGTGCAGGAAGTCGTGCTGCACGGCTCGGGCGACGTCGAAATCCCGTTCACCTACATGAACGAACGTGGCCGCACCACCGTGCGCGAGCATGCCTTCGAGGGCATCATCCCCAACCTGGAACGCCGCTACCGCGAGACCGACTCCATCGCGGTGCGCGAGGAGCTCGCCAAGTACCAGAACAACCAKGCCTGCCCCGCCTGCCACGGTACCCGCCTGCGCACCGAGGCGCGCCACGTCAAGCTGGGCGAGAACGACCAGGCGCGCGCCATCTACGAGATCAACGGCTGGCCGCTGCGCGACGCGCTCACCTATTTCCTCACGCTGGACATGCACGGCGCCAAGCGCGAGATCGCCGACAAGATCGTCAAGGAAATCAGCGCGCGCCTGAACTTCCTCAACAACGTGGGGCTGGATTACCTGTCGCTCGAGCGCAGCGCCGACACGCTGTCGGGCGGCGAGGCACAGCGCATCCGGCTGGCGTCGCAGATCGGCTCCGGCCTGACGGGCGTGATGTACGTGCTGGACGAACCGTCCATCGGCCTGCACCAGCGCGACAACGACCGCCTGATCGGCACGCTCAAGCACCTGCGCGACATCGGCAACTCCGTGCTGGTCGTAGAGCACGACGAAGACATGATCCGCGCCTGCGACTACGTGGTCGACATTGGCCCGGGCGCCGGCGTGCACGGCGGCATGATCGTGGCCGAAGGCACGCCGCAGCAGATCGAGCAGTCGGCCAATTCGCTCACCGGGCAGTACATGTCCGGCGCACGCCGCATCGAGGTGCCGAAAGAGCGCGCTGCGCCCGACGAGGAAAAGCTGCTGCGCATCATCAACGCCACCGGCAACAACCTGCGCAACGTCAGCGCCGAGATCCCGGTGGGCCTGCTCACCTGCGTGACCGGCGTGTCGGGCTCGGGCAAGTCGACGCTGATCAACGACACGCTCTACCACGCGGTGGCGCGCCACCTGTATGGCTCCACGGCGGAGCCGGCCGCGCACGACCGCATCGAMGGGCTGGAGCATTTCGACAAGGTCATCAACGTCGACCAGAGCCCGATCGGCCGCACCCCGCGCTCGAACCCCGCGACGTACACCGGCCTGTTCACGCCGATCCGCGAGCTGTTCGCGGGCGTGCCGTCGGCCAAGGAGCGTGGCTACGATCCGGGCCGCTTCTCGTTCAACGTCAAGGGCGGGCGCTGCGAGGCCTGCCAGGGAGATGGCGTGATCAAGGTCGAGATGCACTTCCTGCCGGACGTGTACGTGCCTTGCGACGTCTGCCATGGCAAGCGCTACAACCGCGAAACACTAGAGGTGCTCTACAAGGGCAAGAACATCCACGAAGTGCTCGACATGACGGTCGAGCACGCGCACGAGTTCTTCCTGGYGGTGCCTGTCGTGCGGCGCAAGCTCAAGACGCTGCTGGACGTGGGCCTTGGCTACATCCGGCTGGGCCAGTCCGCCACCACGCTCTCGGGCGGCGAGGCGCAGCGCGTCAAGCTGTCGCTGGAGCTGTCCAAGCGCGACACCGGCCGCACGCTCTACATCCTGGACGAACCCACCACGGGCCTGCACTTCCACGATATCGAACTGCTGCTCAAGGTCATCCACAAGCTGCGCGACCAGGGCAACACGGTGGTCATCATCGAGCACAACCTGGACGTGATCAAGACCGCGGACTGGCTGCTCGACATGGGCCCGGAGGGCGGTGCGGGCGGTGGCCAGGTGATCGCCAAGGGCACGCCGGAAACGGTGGCGGCTAGCCGCGCGAGCTTCACCGGCAAGTACCTGGCGCCGCTGCTCGAGCGCCGCTGACCACAATGCGCACGGGTTCCCCCCTCATCCTGCGCGCCTGGCAATGCGCGCTGCTGCTCGGCAGCGCAGCCGTTGCCGGCCCGGCTGCGGCGCAGGCCACCGTCACGCCGATCGACCTGGCCGCGCCGGCGGCGCGAGCGCTCGATGAACCTGCCGCGCCAGCGGCATCCGCCCCGCCCGCGCAAGCCGCCCGGGAGGCCAGCGCCGCCAGCGCTGCCCGGGTACCAGCCAAGGCGAGCGGCGCCGTATCCGGCAATCTGGCGCTGACGCTGGGCGGGGCTGCCGTGCTTGTGGCCATCGCCGCGATGCTGCAGCGCGCGCGCCGCAGACGCCGCCCGCGGTCCTCGAAGTAGGCCCGCGCGGCGCCTTGCATTCGACCTTGCCCGGCCTACCATAGACTGCGGAAGGCCGCGCCTCTTGAAGCCCYTTCCGGGGCTGGCACAGGCCAATGCAGGAGCACGGCCATGGAACTCACCGTAGTGCCGATCGCCAAGCCCGAGGCGACCAACTTCATTTTCGGGCAATCCCACTTCATCAAGACCGTGGACGACATCCACGAGGCGCTGGCCGGCGCGGTGCCGGGCATCCGCTTTGGACTGGCGTTCTGCGAGGCCTCGGGCAAGCGCCTTGTGCGCTGGTCCGGCACCGACGAGGCGATGATCGACCTGGCGTGCCAGAACGCGCTGGCAATCGGCGCCGGCCACTGCTTCCTGGTGTTCCTCGGCGACGGCTTCTATCCGGTCAATGTGCTCGCGACCGTGCGCGCGGTGCCGGAGGTGTGCCGGATCTATTGCGCCACGGCAAACCCGACCGAGGTGGTGGTAGCGCAGACCGCGCAGGGGCGCGCGGTGCTTGGCGTGGTGGATGGCGCCTCGCCGCTCGGGCTGGAAACCGAGGCTGACATTGCCGCGCGGCGGAACCTGCTGCGGGAGATCGGCTACAAGCTGTAGCCCTCCTTAGTGGCTCCTCAGTGGCTCCTTCGTGCCGCCTTAGTGCGCCTGCGCGGACGGCACCGCCCTGGCTGGGGGTTCGCCATCGTCTTCCTTCATGCGGCTGCGGTTAAGCACGCCAGCGTCTTCCAGCACCGGATAGGCGGTGGCGCAGAACAACGAGTTCAGGCGCTTGAGATCGCTGATTACGTCGAGGTGCAGCGAGCTGGTCTCGATGCTCTCGGCGGTCTGCACTGCGATGCGTTGCAGGTGGGTACGCGCGTACTGGCGCTCCATCTCGCGGAAGGTCGCCTTCTCCGCCATCAGTTGCTGCGCGCTTTTCAGGTCGCCGGAGAGGAAGACCGACAACCCGAGCCGCAGGTTGGCCACCACGCGCGCGTGCATCTGCGAGATCTCCTGCATGCCGGCTTCCGAGAAGGCCAGGTTGTGGGCGATCTTCTTTTCGCGCGCGTCCTGCACGATGCGCTCGATGATGTCGCCGGCATGCTCGAGGTTGATGGTGAGCGAGATGATTTCCGTCCAGCGCCGGCCGTCGCGCTCATCCAGTGCCTCCAGGCTGATCCGGGTCAGGTAAAGCTTGATCGCGGTGTAGAGATCGTCCACCTCGTCGTCGATGCGGCAGGTGGCGGTGGCGAGCTTGGCATCGTTGGTGCGTAGCACGCGCAGCATGTTGTCCAGCATCTGCTCGATGCGGTCGCCGATGCGCAGCACCTCGCGCGCGGCATTGGACAACGCCAGCGCCGGCGTGGGCAGCGCGGCGGGATCGAGGTGGCGCGGGGTGACCTGGCTGTCGCCGGTGTTGCGGCCCGGCAGCACCGCCTCGCACAGGCGCGCCAGCGGACCGGTGGCGCCCAGCAGCAGCGCCGCCAGCGCCACATTGAAGAGCAGGTGGAAATTCACGACCAGCCGCTGCGGATCGGCATCGACCAGCGCAAGCAGGTGTTCGGCCTGCCCCAGCAAGGGCAGCGCGATCACGCATCCGAGCAGGCGCGATAGCAGGTTGCCCAGCGTGACGCGCTTGCCGGGCTGGTTGTTGCCCGAGGTGGTCAGCAGCGCGGAAATGCCCGAGCCCAGGTTGGCGCCCAGCACCAGCGCCATCGCCACATGCAGCGACACCACCCCGGCCGAGGCCAGCGCTCCGCAGAACAGCACCACCGCCAGGCTGGAATAGCAAAGGATGGTCAGGAAGGCGCCAATCAGCATGTCCAGCGTCGGGTCTCCGGTGAGCGTGCCGAACAACACCTTGACGCCAGCCGCTTCCACCACGGGGCGGGTGGCAATGGAGATCAGCTCCAGCGCCAGCGTGATCAGCCCCAGGCCGATCAGCACGCGGCCCACGTGGCCAGGCTTGTTGCCCTTCCAGGACAGATGCAGGATCACGCCAACGAAGATCAACAGCGGCGACAGCCAGGACAGGTCCAGCGAGAACACCTGCACCATGATGGCGGTGCCGACGTTGGCGCCCAGCATGATGGCCAGCGCCGGCGCCACGGCAATCAGGCCCTGGCCGACGAAGGAGCTGACGATGACGGCGGTCGCGTTGCTGCTCTGGACCAGGCCGGTCACGCCGAGGCCGGCGGCGAAGGCCGTGAACCGGTTGGAAATGCTGGACGAGAGCACGTGGCGCAGGTTGGCGCCATACACGCGCAGGATGCCGACCTTGACGATGTTGGTGCCCCACACCAGCAGCGCCACGCCGGAAAGCAAATGAAGTAGTACGCCCATGCTGCGCCCTTATGCCCTTATGTGACCGGTGCCTCCAATGCGGATCGCAAGATTTCGCCCGGCCATCGTATCGTTGTCAATGGGGCATTATGCGCCTGCCGGCATGTGTGGGCAACGCCATGTCCACGCTGCGAAAATGGCCGCAAGCCCAATGCGCAAGCCGCTCACGCCGGACGTAGCAAGTGCCGCGGGGCGAAGCCTGGCGGCCAATGCCGGGGGCGCCGTAATTGGCATATTATTACAGCTTGAGGCATTTTGTTGCAAAACCAAAGGCAGCGCGGCGCCCGTGCCGCCCGGAGATCGGGCGTCAATGCGCGTCAATGCCCGTCAAAGCGGCAAACCGTGAACAGCGGCAGGCCGCTATCCAGCAGGTGGCGCGAGCCACCGAGCTCGGGCAGGTCGACGATGGCGGCGCCTTCCACCACGGTGGCGCCCAGCCGCTCGAGCAGCTTGCGGCCAGCCATCATGGTGCCGCCGGTGGCGATCAGGTCGTCCACCAGCAGCACGCGGTCACCCGGCTTGCAGGCATCGGCGTGGATCTCCACCGTGGCGCTGCCGTACTCCAGCTCATATTCCTCGGCCACGGTCTCGAACGGCAGCTTGCCCTTCTTGCGGATTGGCACGAAGCCCAGGTTCAGCTCGTACGCCACGATGGCGCCCAGAATAAAGCCACGTGCGTCGATGCCGGCCACCACGTCGAGCTTGGTGTCCATGTAGCGGTGCACAAAGACATCGATCAGCACGCGCAGGGACTTGGGATCCTGCAGCAACGGCGTGATGTCGCGGAACATCACGCCGGGCTGCGGCCAGTCAGGCACGGTACGGATGCGTTCGCGCAGGTAGTGGGTAACGTCGCCAAGGGCGGACGACTGGATGGTGGTGTTGGGCATGGGGACTCGTTCGGGCAGCCCGCCAAATCGGCAGGCTGGATGCGGTAATGGGTTACCACCCGGGCTGCCGCAAACGGCAACACAATGGGCAACGCCTGGGAGGACGGCACGCTTTGCGGCGCGGCTCCCCCGGGACAACCGTAACCATACAGGAGACAGCGATGGCGAAAAAGATCTTGATGCTGGTCGGCGACTACGCCGAAGACTATGAAACCATGGTGCCTTTCCAGGCGCTCCAGATGGTGGGCCATACGGTCCATGCGGTGTGTCCCGACAAGGCGGCCGGCGCCAGCTGCCCCACCGCCATCCATGATTTCGAGGGCGACCAGACCTATAGCGAAAAGCGCGGCCACAACTTCGCGCTGAACGCGAGCTTTGCCGATGTGGATCCGGCAGCCTACGACGGGCTGGTCATCCCGGGCGGGCGGGCCCCCGAATACCTGCGCCTGAACGAGCGGGTGCTGGAGATCGTGCGGCACTTTGCCAGCACCAACAAACCGATTGCAGCGGTGTGCCACGGCGCCCAGCTGCTAGCCGCGGCCGGCGTGCTGGAAGGCCGGACCTGCTCGGCCTATCCGGCCTGCGCGCCCGAAGTGCGCCTGGCGGGCGGAAAATATGCCGACATTCCGGTCGACCAGGCCTACACCGATGGCAACCTGGTGAGCGCTCCGGCCTGGCCCGCGCACCCGGCATGGCTGGCGCAGTTCCTTGCCGTCCTGGGCACCAGGATCGTACATTAGAGGCTACCGAACGCGGCCCGCGAGCCTGCCTAGGGCTATCGCGGGCCGTTAAGCACGGGAGTTCTTCTATGTGTGAAATCTTCATCCGGGCCACCCCGCAGTCGTACCAGGGGCAGTCGCGCTCGCTCCGGCTGCATGGCGTGGCCACCAGCATCCGGCTGGAAAGCCTGTTCTGGGAAGTGCTCGAAACGCTGGCAAGGCGCGATGGCATGAGCGTGAGCCAGCTCATCACCCGGCTGCACGACGAACTGGTGGCCTACCGGGGCGAGGCGGCAAACTTCACGTCCTTCCTGCGCRTATGCTGCCTCCGTTACCTGATGCTGCAAGGCGAAGGCCGCATTCCCGCCGACCCGCGCATCCCGATCGGTTCGCTCGACGCGCGCTCCGTGCTGGAGGGCCTGCCGCCATCGTGGGCGGAAGAGGCGCACACCGGCAGCCGCGTGGCGGCATGAACCCGAACTTGCGGCCACTGGGCGCGTAGCGCAGGCTCAGCCCGCCAGCATGCGCGCCTCGGCCGCTTCCAGCGCCTCTGGCTGGCCACGCAAGACCACGATATCGCCCGGCTCCAGCACGGTATCGGGCTCCGGATCGAACGCGCGGATGCCACGCCGGCGCACCGCCGTCACTTCCACCCCGATACGATCCAGCCCGAGCGCGCCCAGGCGCCGCCCCACCGACGTGGCCTCCGGGCCGAGCGAAATGGAGTGCAGCCGCACGGACTCGCGCTCCACCATGTCTTCCTCGTCGTCGCGGCCGTGGAAGTAGCCGCGCAGCAGGCTGTAGCGCGCATCGCGCGCCTCCTGCACCCCGCGCACCACGCGCCGCATCGGCACGCCCAGCAGCACCAGCGCGTGGGAGGCCAGCATCAGGCTGCCCTCGATGCTTTCCGGCACCACCTCGGTGGCGCCCGCTTTTTGCAGGATGTCGAGTTCCGAGTCGTCCATGGTGCGCACGATCACGGGCAGCGCCGGCTCCAGTTCCTGCACATGGTGCAGCACCTTCAGCGCCGAGGGCGTGTTGTTGTAAGTGATGATCAAGGCTGCCGCGCGATGCAGGCCCRCCGCGATCAGCGCCTCGCGCCGGCCCGCATCGCCGTACACCACCGTATCGCCCGCGCCGGCGGCTTCGCGCACCCGGTCCGGGTCGAGGTCCAGCGCCACATAGGTAATGCCCTCGCGCTCCAGCATGTGCGCCAGGTTCTGGCCGCTGCGGCCAAACCCGCRGATGATGGCGTGCTTCTCGGTCTGCAGGCTCTGCACCGCGATGCGCGTCATGTTGAGCGACTGCATCAGCCATTCGTTGGCGGTAAAGCGCAGCACGATGGCGTCGCTGTACTGGATCAGGAACGGCGCCGCCAGCATCGACAACAGCATCGAGGCCAGGATGACCTGGATCAGCACCGGGTCGACCAGGTTCAGGCCGTCGATCTGGTTAAGCAGCACAAAGCCGAACTCGCCGGCCTGCGCCAGGCCCAGGCCGGTACGGATCGCCACCCCCTGGCGCGAACCGAACAAGCGGGCCAGCCCGGAGATCAGCACCAGCTTGAAGACAATGGGCACCACCAGCAGCGCCAGCACCAGCCACAAGTGATCGAGCACCACATGGATATTGAGCAGCATGCCGATGGTGACGAAGAACAGCCCCAGCAGCACGTCGCGGAAGGGCTTGATGTCCTCCTCCACCTGATGGCGATAGGGCGTCTCGGAGATCAGCATGCCGGCCATGAAGGCGCCCAGCGCCATCGACAGGCCGAGCCGCTCGGTCAGCGCGGCCATGCCCAGCGTGACCAGCAGCAGGTTGAGCATGAACAGTTCTTGCGAGCGGCGCGCCGCCACGATGTGGAACCAGCGGCTCATGAGACGCTGGCCGACGAAAAAGATCAGGCTCAGGGCCACCACGATCTTCACCGTGGCCAGGCCCAGCGCCATCATCAGGTCGCCCGGATCGCGCGAGAGCGCCGGGATCACGATCAGCAGCGGCACCACGGCCAGGTCCTGGAACAGCAGGATGCTGATGATGTTGCGCCCGTGCTCGCTCTCCAGCTCCAGGCGCTCCGACAGCATCTTGGACACGATGGCGGTGGATGACATGGCCAGCGCGCCGCCCAGCGCCACCGAGGCCTGCCAGGACAGCGGAAACAGCCAGTTGAACGCCCAGCTCGCCGGAATCACGGCCAGGAGCGACAGCACCACCTGCGAGCCGCCCAGGCCGAAGACCTGCCGCTTCATCGCCTTGAGCTTGCCCAGGCTGAACTCCAGGCCGATCGAGAACATCAAAAAGACCACGCCGAACTCGGCCAGGTATTTGGTTTGCGCGGTATCGCTGGCCAGGCCGAGCGCGTGCGGCCCGATCAGGATGCCCACGACCAGGTACCCCAGCATCGGCGGCAACTGCAACATGCGAAACGCGACCACGCCAAACACGGCGGCGGCCAGCAGGACAAGGGTAAGGTCCAGCGGAGAGTGCATCGACAGGGTCAGGGTACGCCGCGCCGGGCACCGGGCCGGCCCGGTGCGGGCGGCCCTGCCGGCGGATTACGGCAAGCGCGATGGCCGCTCCGGCCGCCCGATCCCAGGAACAGCCCAAGCGCCATCGCATTCGTTGGTATACTTCGTCGCCATGATAGCTAATTTCAATGCGGATCGAGCACTTAGGCTCGCTCGCGAAACCCTCCAGATCGAAGCCGACGCCGTCGCTGCCCTCGCAGGCCGCCTGGACGACGGATTTGCGCAGGCTGTGCAACTGACGCTCAATTGCAGCGGGCGCGTCGTCGTGTCCGGCATCGGCAAGTCGGGCCACATCGGCCGCAAGGTCGCGGCCACGCTGGCCTCGACCGGCACGCCCGCGTTTTTCGTGCATCCGGCCGAAGCCAGCCACGGCGACCTGGGCATGGTCACGCGCGACGATGTGCTGATCGCCTTTTCCAATTCCGGAGAGACCGCCGAGTTGCTTTCGATCGTCCCGATCGTCAAGCGCATCGGCGCCAAGCTCATCTCCGTGACTGGCAACCCCGCCTCCACGCTGGCCAAGCTGGCCGACGCGCACCTCAATGCCGGGGTGGAAAAAGAAGCCTGCCCGCTCAACCTGGCGCCGACCGCCAGCACCACCGCCGCACTGGCGATGGGCGACGCGCTCGCGGTGGCGGTGCTGGATGCCCGCGGCTTCGGCGAGGAAGACTTTGCCCGCTCGCATCCGGGCGGCGCGCTCGGGCGCAAGCTGCTGACCCACGTGCGCGACGTCATGCGCAGCGGCAACGCGGTGCCCAAGGTGCGCGAGAGCACGCCGCTGGCACAGGCCCTGATGGAAATCACCCGCAAAGGCATGGCAATGACCGCGGTGGTGGACCCGGACGACCGCCTGATCGGCGTCTTCACCGATGGCGACCTGCGCCGCCTGCTCGAAACCCCGCGTGACTGGAAGACCGTACCCATCAGCGAGGTCATGCACCGCACACCGCATACCGTCGGGCCGGACCAGCTGGCCGTGGAAGCCGTGCAGGTGATGGAGGCGAACCGCATCAACCAGATGCTGGTGGTCGACGCGGAGCGGCGCCTGGTCGGCGCGCTCCACATCCACGACCTGACCCGCGCCAAGGTCATCTGAGGCCAGCCCATGCCCATGCGGGAAATCCTGTCCTCCCTGAGCCGGCTTGCCATGCGAGCCCTGCCCCTGCTGCTGATGGCACTGGTGGCGGGCAGCACCTTCTGGCTGGTGCAGGTCAACTCCCCGAAAGAAGCGGACACCGGGACGGTAGGCAAGAAGCATGAACCGGATTACTACATGATCCGTTTTTCCGCGACCGAGCTTGCCGAGGACGGCAACACCAAGCTGCGCTTCACCGGCGACAAGATGATCCACTTCGAGGACGACCAGACCTACGAAGTGACGCGCCCGGCCATGCGCTCCTACGAAATCGACCGTCCGCCCGTCACCGGCCACTCCGATCGCGGCACAATGAACGCGGAAGGCTCGGTCATCGACCTGTTCGGCAATGCCTTCATCGTGCGTGCCCAGGGCCCCGAGCCTGCCAAGGACCCACAGATGACGGCCGCCTCGGAGTATTTCCAGGTGCTGGTGAACGATGACATCGTCAAGACCGACAAGGCTGTCAAGCTGACCCGCGGCCCGTCGGTGATGACCGCCAACGGCCTGGTCTTCAACAATGTCACTCGCGAAGTACAATTGCTGGGTAACGTACGCGGCACCATCATCACGGGGCCGCCGCCGGCAAGTCCCGCGAAGTAGCCCTGAAGCCGCCCGCGGGCACCAGCCGCCCGCGTCAACCGCCATCACGCCAACATGAATCCATTCCCGACGACTTCGTCCTGTCTGCGCCGCAGCACGGCCGCTTTGCTGACGCTGGCCGCCGTCCTTGGCCTCACGCTGGCCGCGCCCGCCAGCGCCGAAAAGGCCGACCGCGAAAAGCCGCTGGTCCTGGAGGCCGACAATGCCAGCTACGATGACGTCAAGCAGGTCTATGTACTGACCGGCAACGTGGTGCTGACCAAAGGCACCATGGTGCTCAAATCCGACGCGGCCGAAGTCCGTACCGATCCCGAGGGCTACCAGTACGCGGTCGCGACCTCTAAGGGCGGCAAGCAAGCCTATATCCGCCAGAAGCGCGACAACGTCGACGAGTACATCGACGGCTGGGGCGACCGCATCGAATATGACGGCAAGCAGGAGTTGTCCAAGCTGATCGGGCGCGCCCGCATGGCTCGCCTGGCCGGCGCCAAGCTGGTCGACGAGATCCGCGGCGCGGTGATCACCTATGACAGCCGCAACGAGTTCTACACGGCCAGCGGCGGCGCCGAGAACGCGACCGCGGGCAGCCCGTCGGGCCGCGTGCGCGCCGTGCTGTCGCCGCGCCAGGAGCAGCCCGCCAGCGGTGCCGCAGCCAACCCGCTGCCGCTCAAGCCGGCCACGGCTCCCGTCAACCCCTGACCCACGGATTCTGACTTCACCTTCATGACCGCTACCCAAACCGCACCGTCCCAGCCCGCCACCCTGAAGGACAGCAGCACGCTGGTCGTGCGCCACCTGAAGAAGCGCTACGGCTCGCGCACCGTGGTCAAGGACGTGTCGCTCGACGTGAAGAGCGGCGAGGTGGTCGGCTTGCTGGGCCCCAACGGCGCGGGCAAGACCACGTCGTTCTACATGATCGTGGGGCTGGTGGCGCTGGACGAGGGCGATATCGTGCTCGACGACAAGCACATCAGCGGCCTGGCCATCCATGAGCGAGCGCGCATGGGCCTGTCCTACCTGCCGCAGGAAGCCTCGGTGTTCCGCAAGCTCAATGTGCAGGAGAACATCCGCGCGGTGCTGGAGCTGCAGCTCAACGATGGCAAACCCCTGGGCAAGGCCGAGATCGAGCGCCGGCTGGACACCCTGCTGGATGACCTGCAGATTGCCCACCTGCGCGACAACCCGGCGCTATCGCTGTCCGGCGGCGAGCGCCGCCGCGTGGAAATCGCCCGCGCGCTGGCCTCCGCGCCGCGCTTCATCCTGCTCGACGAGCCCTTCGCCGGTGTCGACCCGATCGCGGTAGGCGAAATCCAGCGCATCGTCAGCTTCCTCAAGGCACGCAATATCGGCGTGCTGATCACCGACCACAACGTGCGCGAGACGCTGGGCATCTGCGACCACGCCTACATCATCAGCGAAGGCGCGGTGCTGGCGTCCGGGCAGCCTGAGGACATCATCGCCAACGAGTCGGTGCGCAAGGTCTACCTGGGCGAGAACTTCCGCATGTAAGGGCGCGTGGCGCCTGCCGCGCATCGGCCCCCGGGCGGCTTCGGTGTCGCCTTTTATCCTTCAAACGATCATAGCGACACCAGCGATAGCAATTTCCGTTCCATCAGTACGGAAGTTGAGCATAAAATAGGTCGCATGAAACCGTCGCTACAGCTCCGCCTCTCGCAGCATCTCGCGCTTACGCCGCAACTCCAGCAGTCGATCCGGCTGCTGCAACTGTCCACGCTTGAACTGCAGCAGGAAGTGGAACAGGCGCTGACCGAGAACCCCTTGCTCGAGCGTGAGAACGACTGGCTGGACAGCCCGTTGCGCGTGTCTTCGGACGGCTCGGTGAACCTGCAGAGCGCGCCCGCGCCGGCGCCCGCCGATGGCCAGGGCACCAGCGAGAACCGCCCGGATGGCGCCCCCGAAGCCGACGACAGCTACTCCGACAGCAACGAGGATTACGGCAGCGACTGGAGCCTGGACGACTTCGCCCGCCGCCCGCAAGGCGAAGACGACGAAAAGACCCCGATGCAGCTGCGCGACGCCGAGCCCACGCTGCGTGAACACCTCATGGAACAGCTGGCGCCGCTCAAGATTTCCCTGCGCGACAAGGGGCTGGCTATCTTTCTGGTCGAATCCCTGGACGATGATGGCTACCTGAGCACGACGCTCGAGGAAATCTGCAGCGAGCTGCCGGAGGAGCTCGAGTTCGAGGTCGACGAGATCCAGGCTGTGCTCACGCTGCTGCAGAGCTTCGATCCGCCGGGCGTCGGGGCACGCAACGCCGCCGAGTGCCTGGCGCTGCAATTGCGCAGGCTCAAGCATCCGCAGCGCGAACTGGCGCTGAGCATCGTCACCAACCACCTCGAGCTGCTGGCGGTGCGCGATTACACGCGCCTTAAAAAGGCGCTGCAAGTGGACGAGCCGGAACTCAAGGCCGCCCATGAACTGATCCGCTCGCTCGCGCCCTATCCCGGCCATGCCTACAGCCGGCCAGAAGCGGATTTCGTGGTGCCCGATGTTTTTGTTCGAAAGTTGAGCGGCGGATGGATCGCCCACCTAAACCCGGATGTGATGCCGCGGCTACGCATCAACGACATGTACGCGCAGATTTTGCGCGGTGCAAAAGGCGATGCAGGCGCGGCCGGATTGCAGCAAAAGCTGCAGGAAGCACGCTGGTTGATCAAGAATATCCAGCAAAGGTTCGACACGATATTGCGCGTCGCACAAGCCATTGTCGAACGTCAAAAGAACTTCTTCACCCACGGTGAAATTGCGATGCGCCCCTTGGTTTTGCGGGAGATTGCCGATACACTGGGTTTACACGAGTCCACCATCTCTCGGGTGACTACCAATAAATACATGGCAACGCCGATGGGGACTTTCGAGCTGAAGTATTTTTTCGGCTCTCACGTATCCACAGAAACCGGCGGCGCGGCCTCATCAACGGCAATCCGTGCGTTGATCAAGCAATTGATAGGAGCCGAAGACGCTAGGAACCCCTTGTCCGACAGCCGGATTGCCGAATTGCTCGGCGAGCAAGGCTTTGTGGTAGCACGGCGTACCGTTGCCAAATACCGCGAAGCGCTCAAGATTCCCGCGGTCAATCTCCGTAAGACTTTGTAGCCGAGCTGCATCGCCTGCCTGATGCAGCTCTTTCAGAAGGAGAAACGCTATGAACTTCAAGATCAGTGGACACCACTTGGACATCACGCCCCCTCTGCGTGAGTACGTGGAAACGAAACTGGAGCGTATCGTCAGGCATTTCGATCAAGTCATTGGCGTAAGTGTGCTGCTCTCTGTCGACAATACAAAAGAAAAGGACCGGCGGCAGTACGCGGAAATCAATCTACATCTCAAGGGCAAGGACATCTTTGTCGAAGCGCATCATGAAGACCTGTATGCCGCTATCGACGCACTGGTCGACAAGCTCGACCGGCAGGTGATTCGCCACAAGGATCGCGTGCAGAGCCACGACCGTGAAGCGGTCAAGTATCAGATGGCCGCATCGCAGATGCAGCAATGACCGTGCCTGACGGCCCACATACCGGGCCGTCGGTGTCAGTCCCTTGAAAAATGGAATCAAGCCGCGCCCAGAGCGCGGCTTTTTCATTGCGGCCTACCCAATCGGGGCACACAGGGGATTCCGCAACGCATATGTACCGGTGTATGCTGTGCAATACATAGTTGACTGGCCTAGCCATTCCGGTGCATGCAGCACCGCTTGAGCGCATCGGCCATTGCAATGCACAAAGCGGAAGCGGGCCTGCTCTATAATKGCCAGACGCCCGACACCGGCATGGGGGACAACCGGTGGAAACCTCGGGCCTTGGTTTTTATCCACTTTCCGCCCGGCGGGACGCCTCCTGGCCCCGGGCCTGCTTACTAGAAAACCCTGCGCATTCCACATGAATCGTTTGGCTAAATTGCTGCCACCCGGCAACATCAACCTCGACGTCAGCGTCACCAGCAAGAAGCGCGTGTTCGAACAGGCCGGGCTCCTCTTCGAGAACAACCATGGCGTAGCGCGCGCGACCGTGACCGACAACCTGTTCGCCCGCGAGTCGCTGGGGTCCACCGGCCTAGGCGCGGGGGTTGCAATCCCCCACGGCCGTATCAAGGGACTGAAGCAGCCACTGGCCGCCTTCATGCGCCTGGCCGAGCCGATCCCCTTCGAGTCGCCCGACGGCAAGCCGGTCGCGCTGCTGATCTTCCTGCTGGTGCCCGAACAGGCCACCCAGCAGCATCTGGAAATTCTCTCCGAGATCGCCCAGTTGCTGTCCGACCGCGAGATGCGCGAAGGACTGGCTACCCTGCCCACCCCCGACGACGTGCACCAGTTGCTGACGCAATGGCACCCTTGATCCGGCACTGAAAGCCCGCCCCTGAAAGCACCCGAATGGAACTCACTGGCGTCACCTCGCAGTCGATCTTCGACGACAACGCAGCCGATATCAAACTCTCCTGGGTAGCAGGACTGGAGGGTGCGGACCGCGCCTTCGATGTCGAGTTTGCGCGTGAAGCCACGTCCGCGGCCGATCTCGTCGGCCACTTGAACCTGATCCACCCGAACCGGATCCAGGTGCTGGGCAAGCCCGAAATCACGTATTACCAGCGCCTCGATGACGAGATGCGCAAGCGCCAGATGGGCGAGCTGATCCTGCTGGAGCCGCCGTTCCTGGTGATCGCCGACGGCATGGAGCCGCCGCCCGACCTGGAACTGCGCTGCACGCGCTCGTCCACCCCGCTGTTCACCACGCCGGTGTCTTCGGCCGCGGTGATCGATCACCTGCGCCTCTATCTGTCGCGCATTTCCGCGCCGCGCGTAACCATGCACGGCGTGTTCCTCGACATCCTCGGCATGGGCGTGCTGGTGATGGGCGAATCCGGCCTGGGCAAGAGCGAGCTCGGCCTGGAACTGATCTCGCGCGGACATGGGCTGGTGGCGGACGATGCCGTCGATTTCGTGCGCCTCGGGCCGGACTTCATTGAGGGCCGCTGCCCGCCGCTGCTGCAGAACCTGCTGGAAGTGCGCGGCCTGGGCCTGCTCGACATCAAGACCATCTTTGGCGAGACTGCGGTACGCCGCAAGATGAAGCTCAAGCTGGTGGTGCAGCTGGTACGCCGCAACGATGGCGAATTCGAGCGCCTGCCGCTGGACTCCCAGTATCTCGACGTGCTCGGCCTGCCTATCCACATGGTCAAGATCCAGGTGGCGGCCGGCCGAAATCTCGCCGTGCTGGTCGAGGCCGCCGTGCGCAACACCATCCTGCGCTTGCGCGGCATCGACACGCTGCGCGACTTCATGGACCGCCAGCGCGCCGCGATGCAGGCCGATGTCGCATCGCGGGGCCAGGGCAGGCTACTCTAGGCTTGGCAGGCCCACGTCATGCGACCACGACGGGGCCGTTTTCAATTGCTTACATCCGGCCGCGCTTCAATGGTCAACGCGATTGGGGCATAGGCCGTTTTGTGCAGTAATGGGCATTGGGCCCAGCCCGAGTTGCCGAGCCGACAGGCCAGCAGCCATGAAGTTTTCCACAGCCAGGAGAGCAAGCATGAAAAAATTGATCGCGATGTGCGTGCTGGTAGCCCCGCTTTTTGCCACCGGCGCCTTCGCCCAGAATGCACCGGCCGCGGCACCCGCTGCCGCAGCCGCACCCGCTGCAGCTAACACCCAGCAGGACAAGATGAAGGCTTGCAACACGCAGGCCACCGGCAAGAAGGGCGACGAGCGCAAGGCCTTCATGAGCAATTGCCTGTCCAACAAGCCCGCGGCCGCACCCGCCAAGAACAGCCAGCAGGAAAAGATGAAGACCTGCAACGCCCAGGCCACCGGCAAGAAGGGCGATGAACGCAAAGCCTTCATGAGCGACTGCTTGTCCAAGTAAGCTACCGGCATCATTTGCGGCGCGGACGTGTAAAAATGGCGAACCTTTTCGGTTCGCCATTTTTGCTGGCACGGCGCCGTCATGACGGCGTCATCACCTGATGTTATGCTTGTCGTGCTATGCGCATCATACTTATCACCGGGATCTCCGGCTCCGGCAAATCCGTTGCCTTGAACGTACTGGAAGACGCGGGCTACTACTGCGTCGACAACCTGCCGGCGCAGTTTATCCCGGAGCTGGCCCAGTACCTGGCGGCGCAGGGCTACACCCATCTGGGCGTCGCCACCGATATCCGTAGCCGCGAATCGCTGGACAAGCTGCCCGGCACGCTGCGCGACCTCGCCTCCGAACACCAGGTCCGGGTGGTCTTCCTGACCGCCAATACCGATGCGCTGGTGCAGCGTTATTCCGAGACAAGGCGGCGCCATCCGCTGTCGATGCGCGCAGCCATGGCTAGCCTCTCGGCCAATCCCAAGAACGAGAATCTCGCCGACAGTACCGCCGAGGCCGCACTCAACGACACCTCGCTGATCGAGGCCATCGAGATGGAGCGCGAGCTCCTGAGCCCGCTGGCGGAGGCTGCGCACCGCATCGACACCAGCAATGTGCGCACCAATACATTGCGCGCGTGGATCAAGGAATTCGTGCGCGGCGATGACCTCAAGCTCACATTACTGTTCGAGTCGTTCGGCTTCAAGCACGGCGTGCCCAGTGACGCCGACCTGGTGTTCGACGTGCGCTCGCTGCCCAACCCCTATTACGACCTGGCGCTGCGCCCGCTGACCGGCCGCGACGAGCCCGTGATCGACTTCCTGCAAAGCCAGCCGATGGTGCTGGCCATGGCCGAGGACATACGCGCCTATGTGGAAAAGTGGCTGCCAAGTTTCATCGCTGACAATCGCAGTTACCTGACCGTCGCAATCGGTTGCACTGGCGGGCAGCATCGCTCCGTGTACATCGCGGAAAGACTTGCCAACTATTTTCGTGCCCATGGTAATGTGCTGGTGAGACACCGCGAGCTCGCGCCGGGCGGCTAAACACCGCACCGCCAGGTTTCGCGGTCAGGCTCGGCAATTCTCGCCCGAAACCTTTGCTGGCTCAGCATGTCCTCACCCGCCACACCCGGCTCATCCACTTCATTCTCCGCCTCGCACAGCACCTCGGCGGGGCCTACGCTGGATGGCCTGCCGCTGTTTCCGCTGCATACCGTACTCTTTCCCGATGGGCTGCTGCCACTGCGCGTGTTCGAAGCGCGCTACGTGGACATGGTGCGCACCTGCATGCGCGATCGCTCGCCCTTCGGTGTCTGCCTGATCGCCAGCGGCAATGAGGTCGCCCGCCAGGACGAGCCCACCATGCCCGAGACGATCGGCTGCCTGGCCGACATCATCGACTGCAATATGGAGCAACTGGGCGTGCTGCTGATCAGCGCGCGCGGCCGCCAGCGCTTCCGGCTGCTGGGCCACAGCGTGAGCCCCGACGGCTTGCTGGTCGGCCAGGCGGAATTGCTGCCGCCCGACATCATCGACTGCAAGCTCGAGCTACTGGGCGAATGCCTGGCCGTGCTGCGGCGTATCGTTGCCTCGCTCCATGCCGAGCATCCGGGCGAGCTGCCTTTCAGCGAGCCGTTCCTGTGGGATGACCCCAGCTGGGTGGCCAATCGGCTGTGCGAGTTCTTGCCGGTGCCGCTCAAGGCCAAGCAGATGCTGATGGCGCTGCCGGACGCGGGCATGCGGATCGAGATCGTGCATAAATACATGCACCAGCACCACATCCTCTAAGAGGCCGTTTCAAAATGAAGCGAAGCGGTTCTGGCTAGGCGCGCGGCCGCAGACAGTACAGCTGGATCGGCCAAGGCCGCGCAACGACGCCAGAATCTTTTTGAAATGGCCTCTAAGCAACGTTAAAACAATCCGCCTTGGGCTTGCGCCTCCAGCAGCTTGCGCACCGGCGCGGGCGTGCCTAACGCATCCAGATCGTCCAGTGACAGCCAGCGTAGCGCGGGGCCGTTGGCGGCATCGCGCGCGGTGAGGCCGGTGACGTCGACGCGAATGGCGCGGATCAGCAAGCGGAAGTGGGTGAAGACGTGGGTGAGCTCGCCGACCATATTGGCCGTGCTGGGATTGCCGAATTCGCGGGCGCGTTCCAACGCAGCGTCTTCGGCCAGTTCCGCATCGAAGGGCACGGTATCGACCGGCATTTCGGGCAAGCTCCACAGCCCGCCCCAGATGCCGCTGTCCGGGCGCAGTGCGAGCAGGACCTCGCGGCCGCGGCGGACCAGCAGCATCACGGTGCTGCGCTCGGGAATGGCGGCACGCGGCTTCGGCGTGGGCAGCACGCCGGTCAGCCCGTCGCGGCGCGCCACGCAGTCGCTGGCCAGCGGGCACGACGCGGCGGCGGCAAGGCAGGCTGGCTTGCCGCGCGAACAGACAGTGGCGCCGAGGTCCATCACGCCCTGGGTGTAGGACACCATGTCCTCGGCTTGCGCCGGCCCCTTGGCGGGCAGGACCGCATCGGCAATCTGCCACATGCGGTTCTCCACCGCCTTGACGCCGGGATGGCCATGGATGCCAAAGAACCTCGCAAAGACGCGCTTGACGTTGCCATCCAGGATCGGCGAGCGCACGCCGGCGCTGAACGCCGCCACGGCTGCCGCGGTGGAGCGGCCGATGCCGGGCAGCGTCACCAGCACCTCGGGGTCGGTCGGGAACACACCACCATGCTCGCTCATTACGGCCTTGGCGCAGCGGTGCAGGTTGCGCGCGCGCGAGTAGTAGCCAAGCCCGGCCCACAGCGCCATCACCTCATCCGCGCTGGCCTCGGCCAATGCGGCCACGGTTGGCAGCCGGCCGACGAAACGCTGGAAATACTCGATCACCGCGCTGACCTGAGTCTGCTGCAGCATGATCTCGGACAACCAGATACGGTAAGGGTCGCGGGTGTTCTGCCACGGCAGGTCATGGCGCCCGTGCACGCGCTGCCAGCCCACCACGCGCGCGGCGAAATCGGCAGGAACCACGGCGGGGGAAAGATCGGATGAAACGGCAGGAGAAGCAGCGGGCTTGCGGGGCATCGGGTACGTGACGGGTAAGGCAACACAGCAACAGCGCCGGAGGCGGCGGCGCGTCATGATACCGCTTCGCCGCCACCGGCACTCGCCGCCGGCCACACTTCAGGCCGCGCTTCAGGCCGCGAACGCCTTGAGCTGCCCCTCGTCGGCGTCCGGCTGCAGGATCCGCCTGGAGAAGGACTCGATGCGCCCGCTGCGATCGTCCAGGCCGTTGAGCACTTCCTCGAGCTGCGCGATGCGGCTCTCGAGCGTGTCGGTGGCCTCGTGGATGCGCTCGATCGAATCGACCCGGCGGCGCAACTGTTTCTGGTGCTCGCGCACCTGCGCCTCCAGCGGCGTCATCACCGACTTGAGCCAGATCTCGATATCGCGGTTCAGATCGCGGAAGGTTTCCAGCACGCGGGTGGCGATGGTGGAAAACGCGCTCTGCACCAGCTGCGGGCGCGAGCGCGTGAGCATGTTCATGGCGCCGAAGTGCGTGTGGGCCAACGCCAGCGTCTGCTGCAATTCGTTGACGTAGCGCGCGGTGACGAACTGGATCGGCGCGGGCAGCGTAAAGCCATGCTCGGCATTGAAGCGGCGGTACATGCTGTCGGTGAGCTGGTGGAGCTGGGCGATCTTCTGGTCCGCCTCGCTGACCAGTTCGCCAAGCCGCGCAAACAAGGCGTCCATGTCCTCGCGCATGCCGCGCGAGAAGAAACGCTCCTTCATCTGCTCGCGGCGCTCGCGCATGGTGCGGCGCACGTCGCGCAGCTGCAGGCTCTTGATGATGTCCGCGCTATGGCGCCCGAACACCAGCCGCAGGGCCTGGAACTTGGCGATGCTCTGCTCGAACTCTTCTTTCTCCGACTGCACGCGCATCAGCATGTGCTTGACCATCGCGTGGTTCTTGCCGCGCAGCCCGCGCAGCTCGAACAACTGCTCGACGATGCTGCGGCGGCGGCTTTGCAGCAGTTGCTGCGCGCCGCGCGCCATCTCCTCCACCGAGCGCTGCACCTGGTCAGCGACGATCTCGCGCCGCTGCGGGATCAGCTGGTCAGACAGCACGTGCTCGAATTGCGGCAGGCCGCTGCGCGCCAGCAAGTCGTCATCGTTGGTGACCTTGGCCACCAGGCCCTTCTGCGCCGACACCGGGTAGACGCGCGACTCGTCGATGCCCAGCACATGAGCGCTGGTGGTGACCTGGCGCGTGATCTCGGCCGCGGTCTCGGCCGGCGACTTGAGCGGGTCCCACAGGCCATCGATCTTGTTGAGCACCGCCAGGCATCCCTTGCGGTGGCCTGCGCTCACATGGCTGCGCCAGAGGTCGAGGTCGCTCTTGGTCACGCCCGCGTCGGCCGCCAGCATGAACACCACGACATGCGCGTCCGGGATCAGGCGCAGCGTCAGTTCGGGCTCGGTGCCAATCGCGTTGAGGCCCGGCGTGTCGAGGATGACCAGGCCCTGGCGCAACAGCGGATGCGGGAAGTTGATGACCGCGTGGCGCCAGCGGGAAATCTCGACCATGCCATCGGCATCGAGCGCGTAGGCGGCGTCGGGATCGTTCTCGTTGTACAGGCCAAGCGACTCGGCCATCTCGCGCGTGACACGGTTGGTCTCGACCACGTGCCGGAATGCATCCAGCATGCCATCGGGCGACGAGGGGTCGAGCGGCACGGTATGCCAGTGCGCATCGACGTCAAGGAAATCGGCGGTGGAAGCTTCCTGCAGGCGCGTCTCGATCGGCAGCAGCCGGATGCACGGCGCCTCGGCTTCGTCGTAGCGCAGCTCGGTCGGGCACATCGTGGTGCGCCCGGCGGAAGACGGCAGGATGCGACGGCCGTAGTCGGCAAAGAAAATCGCGTTGATCAGCTCGCTCTTGCCCCGCGAAAACTCCGCGATGAACGCCACCTTGAGCCGGTCGCTCTTGAGCACGCCCTGGATGCGCTGGACGCGTTCGTCGGCCTGGGCGTCGTAGAGATCGTGCTGCTGCAGCCAGGAGCGGAATTCGGCCAGGGAGTGGAGTACCCCGGTTCTCCAGGCGCCGTATTGTTCGAATTGAAGGGCGAGGGTTGTCATTGGCACTGGGATCGGCTTGGCGAAAAGCCCCCGCGGCGGCGCTGCAGGCCTGACATCTTGATGTCCGATGGCCGGCACCCGGGCGGTGACATGGTGTCTTTGTAACACTTTTTTACGTTCTTCAAGATACAGGTTTACGGCGGATTTTTGTGAAATTCGAGTCGCCCGCCGCCTTCCCTGTTGCGCCGGGCCATCGGGTTGGCGCCACATTCGCAAGAAGATAGGCAATCATCACTCTCGTACGGCCTGCGCAACGAGAGCCGCACTCAACGTTGACAGCTCGGGCAGTAGAACGTCGAGCGCTGCCCCTGGACGATCTGCCGGATGGTGGTGCCGCAGACCCGGCATGGATGGCCGGCGCGGTCGTACACGGCGCAATCCAGCTGGAAATAGCCACTGCTGCCATCGCTGCCGACGAAGTCGCGCAAAGTGCTGCCGCCGCGCTCGATCGCGCGGGCCAGCGTGTCGCGCACGGCCTCGGCCAGGCGTTCGCAACGCGCCAGCGACAAGCGCCCGGCCGGCGTGGTGGGGCGGATACCCGCGGCGAACAGGCTTTCCGAAGCATAGATATTGCCCACGCCCACCACGATGTCGCCTGCGAGGAGCACGGTCTTGATGGCCGCGCTGCGCCCGCGTCCCAGGCGATAGAGCCAGGCGCCGTCGAAGCGTGGGTCGAACGGCTCGATGCCGAGCTTGCTCAGCAGCGGATGGGTCGGCAATTGCGACTCTTCGAGCAGGCTCCACAGCACCGCGCCAAAGCGCCTCGGATCGCGGAAGCGCAGCACCAGGCTGGTGGCTGCGCTGGGCTGCGCATCACCCGCGCCGTCGGGGTCGGCAAGGACCAGGTCAAGGTGATCGTGCGTGCCCGGCGGCGGCGCCTGCGGCAACACCYGCAGCGTGCCCGTCATGCCAAGGTGGATCAGCAGCCATCCGGGAGCCTCGCCGTCCGGGCGCACGCACTCCAGCAGCAGGTACTTGCCGCGCCGCTCTATGCGCGCGATCACCCGCCCGGCCAGCTGCGACTCCAGATCCGGCTCGACCGGCCAGCGCAGGCCGCGATGGCGCACCACTACTTCGGCAATGCGCCGCCCAACCACATGCGGCAGCAAGCCGCGCCGGGTCACTTCGACCTCTGGCAACTCAGGCATCGAACCTCTCCCTTTTGTGCCACTCAAACCGCCAGAGACCCCAGCCGTGCCGGTGCCATGCGGATAAGCAAAGCATTGTAGCGGCAGGCTACAATGCCTTTACCTTCCCCATCGCCTTTGAGTGCTGGAGCACCCACCTACATGTCGGACCGCCTGGACCGTACCCCGATGACCACCGCTCAACTTCTCTTCCCCCGGCGGCCGCTGCGTCACAGGCTGGCAGCCACGGCTGCGGCCGCGGTGGCGGTCTGCGCCCTGGCGCCGCTCGCCAGCCACGCCGCGCCTGCGAACGGCAAGCCCGCGATGAAGGTCGCCGCGGAGGCTTCCACGCCAATCCGCTCGAACCCGCTGCCGCCGAAGATGCCCCTGCCGGCGGTGCCGCTGACCGCGGACATCCTGTACCGGGTGCTGGCCGCTGAAATCTCCGCCCAGCGCGGCGTGGTAGGCCCCGCTTACCAGACGTACCTGGAGCTGGCGCGCAATACGCACGACCCGCGCTTTGCCCAGCGCGCCACCGAGATCGCGTTCAATGCCCGCAGCGCCCAGCAAGCGCTGGACGCCGCGCGGCTGTGGACCGAGCTTGCGCCCACCTCCGCCGGCGCGCGGCAGGTGCTGTCGACCCTGCTGGTCCTGAGCGGCCGATGGGACGAAGCCGAACCCCTGCTGGCCCTGCAGCTCAATGGCGTGCCGCCGAGCCAGCGGCCGGAGGCCATCCTGCAGATGCAGCAGCAGCTTTCGCGCACCAGTGATCCCGCCGGCGCGGCCGCGCTGCTGCAGCGCCTGGTAGCCAACGACCTGAAGTCGGCCGAGACTCACCTTGCCCTCGCGCGCGCCAAGGAAACCGCCAACGACATTCCCGGCGCCCTGGCCGAGCTCGACGAGGCCCAGAAGATCCGTCCCGACTTCGAAGGCGCCGCGCTGATGGCTGCCGAGCTGCGCGCCGACAGCGCGCCGGACCAGGCCATTGCCGGGCTCAAGGCGTTCGTCAACAGGGCCCCGGCCTCGGTCAACGGGCACATCACGCTGGCCCGCCTCTACCTGCAGCAAAACGACCTGCAAGCCGCGCGCTCGGAGTTCGAGATGCTGCGCAAGATTGCGCCGAAGGATCCGCGCGTGCCGCTCGCCCTCGGCCTCACCAGCCTGCAGTCCAAGCGCTACGACGAGGCCGAGCTGTACCTGAAGGAATACCTGCAGCTCGCCGAGCAAGTGCCGGCGGCCAGCCCGGATATCGCCTACCAGTACCTGGCGCAGATCGCCGAGGAAAAGAAGGACTACCCGGCGGCAGTAGCCTGGCTCGACCGCATCGACGACGCCCGCCTCGCACCAGCTGCCGCCGTCAAGCGCGCGCAGTTGCTGGGCCGCATGGGCAAGCTCGACGACGCCCAGGCGATATTCAACGACATGCTGGCCGATGCCGAAGATATACCCGAGCCCGACCAGCGCGCGCAGCGCATGACCGCTATCCGCCAGGCCGAAGTTGGCATGCTGATCGACGCCAAGTCCTACGAGCGGGCCCGCAAGGTGCTGGATGAACGCGCCGCGGCGGAGCCCGACAACTCGGACTGGGTCTATGAACTCGCCATGCTCGATGAGCGCGAGAAGCGCTACGACAGCATGGAAAAGCTGCTGCGCCGCGTGATCGCCATGCAGCCGGAAGCCAAGCAGGGCTATAACGCGCTGGGCTATTCGCTTGCGGACCGCAACGTGCGCCTGCCCGAAGCCCTCAAGCTGCTGGAAAAGGCCTCCGCGCTGGGCCCGGACGATCCCTACATCATGGATAGCCTGGCCTGGGTCAAGTTCCGCCTGGGCCAGTTGCAGCCGGCCGCCGAACTGCTGCGCAACGCTTACGCCAAGGCGCCCGAGGCCGAAATCGGCGCCCACCTCGGCGAGGTGCTGTGGCAGCTCGGCCAGCAGGACGAGGCCCGCAAGACCTGGACCGAAGCCGCCAAGATCGAGCCGGATAACGTCATCCTGATCGACACCCTGCGCCGCTATAACGTCCCGCTCTCCGCGCTGTCCAAGTAGCATCCTGCTGTCCGCAGCCGTCACGCAGCATTCCGATCACCCGCAATCATCCGCCGCCCGGCCCTCGCGCCGGGCCGGCAGCCCGGCGCCCGGCGGCGCCGGCGCGCACGCCAAACGCCATGCCCAAATCCCGACGCCTTGCCCTGCTCTGCCTGAGCGCCCCCTTATGGCTCGCCGCTTGCGCCAGCATCACGCCCACGCGGCAGTTCGATGCCGGCGAGACCGCCCAGGCTCGCGACCTCAGCGGCCGCTTCGCCGCCAACTACGTGCGCTATGGCCGCGATGAAGGCGTGCAGGGCAGCTTCCAATGGCATGAGCAAGGCCGCAATGTGCGCCTGGACCTGATCTCGCCGCTGGGCCAGACCCTGGCGGTGGTCACCTCCACGCCTTCTGGCGCCACGCTCGACCTGCCCAACCAGCCACCGCGCAACGCGCCCGAAGTCGATACCTTGCTGGAGGAAGCGCTTGGATTTTCGCTGCCGGTGGCAGGCCTGCGCGACTGGCTGCACGCGCGCCCCGCACCCGGCAGCCCGGCGCGCACCACGCGTGACGACAGCGGACGGCTGGCTACCCTGGCGCAGAACGGCTGGACCGTGCGCTACGTGACATGGCAGGAAGCCGCGCCCACAACGCCCACGACGCCATCCACGCCGGCCATGGCGAGCCCGCGCCGCATCGACCTCGCGCGCGACGGCGCAGCCAACCCGCTCTCGGTACGCCTGGTCATCGATCCGGAGCAAGCACAATGAGCACGGCCCGCACCCTGCCTCCGCCTGAACTGCGCGACTGCGCGGCGCCCGCCAAGCTGAATCTCTTCCTGCATGTGACCGGGCGCCGCGCGGACGGCTACCACACGCTGCAGACGGTTTTCCAACTGGTGGACTGGAGCGATACGCTCGACTTTTTCCGCCGCGATGATGGCCGCATCGAGCGCATCAGCGACGTGCCGGGCGTACCGGCGCAGAGCGACCTGATCGTGCGTGCCGCGCAGGCCTTGCAGCAAGCTGGCGGCACCCGCTTTGGCGCGGACATCGCCATTGCCAAGCGGCTGCCGATGGGCGGCGGCATCGGCGGCGGATCATCGGACGCGGCGACCACGCTGCTGGCACTGAATCATCTGTGGGGGCTGGGCCTGGGACGCGACGAACTCAAGCGCATCGGCCTTTCACTAGGCGCCGACGTGCCGTTCTTCGTGCATGGAGAAAACGCGTTCGCGCAAGGGATTGGCGAGGAACTGACGACGGTCGAATTGCCTGAAAGCTGGTTCGTGATCATCCATCCGCGGCAGCATGTTCCGACCGCTGCAATTTTTTCGGACAAGCGCTTGACAAGGGATACGGCGATCACCATAATAGCGGACTTCACTGGATGCACAAACAAGTTCGGTTTCGGTCGCAACGACCTGGAAGCGATAGCAACAGTGAAGTTCGGCGAAGTTGCCCGAGCCCTTGAATGGTTGAGACAGTACAGTCCACATGCAAGGATGACCGGTTCCGGAGCCTGCGTGTTTGCACGATTTAACGACGAGCAAACTGCGCAGCAGGTACTAGACCGGTTGCCTCCCGAATGGGATGGCAGGTGTGCGAAGAGTTTATCGCAACACCCACTCGCAACGCTCGCATAAAGTTTTTTCGTTCGGCGTCGCAGGCAGTTGAATGTGACGATGGACGTACCCGGTTGTGTAGGGGAGTCGCCAAGTTGGTCAAGGCACCGGATTTTGATTCCGGCATTCGAAGGTTCGAATCCTTCTTCCCCTGCCATTACATCCTACAGTGTCCTTACGGACCTGCACGAAAAGCTGCCGGCACTAGCCGGCAGCAATCGTTCCCCCTCCAGTAGCAAGACAGGTGCACCGAATGAGCAGCGAAGGCTTGATGGTTTTTACCGGCAACGCCAACCCCAAACTCGCGGAGGCTGTCGTTCAGCACCTCGGCATCCCGCTCGGGAAGGCCCAGGTCGGTCGGTTCTCCGACGGCGAAGTCCAAGTTGAAATCCAGGAAAATGTTCGCGGCAAGCACGTCATCGTGCTGCAGTCCACCTGCGCGCCGACCAACGACAACCTGATGGAACTGATGGTGATGGTCGATGCGCTCAAGCGCGCTTCGGCACGCAGCATCACTGCCGCCATGCCCTACTTCGGCTATGCCCGCCAGGACCGCCGCCCGCGTTCAGCACGCGTCGCGATCTCGGCCAAGGTAGTCGCCAACATGCTGGAAGTTGCCGGCGTCGAGCGGGTCCTGACCATGGACCTCCACGCCGACCAGATCCAGGGCTTCTTCGATATCCCGGTTGATAACATCTACGCCTCCCCGGTTCTGCTGGGCGACMTGCGCGAGAAGAACTACGGCAATCTGCTGGTGGTCTCGCCCGACGTCGGCGGCGTGGTGCGCGCCCGTGCGCTGGCCAAGCAGTTGAACTGCGACCTGGCCATCATCGACAAGCGTCGTCCCAAGGCCAACGTGGCCGAAGTGATGAACATCATCGGTGAAGTCGACGGCCGCAACTGCGTGATCATGGATGACATGATCGACACCGGCGGCACCCTGTGCAAGGCGGCCCAGGTGCTCAAGGAACGCGGCGCGCTGAAGGTATTCGCTTACTGTACCCACCCGGTCCTGTCCGGCGGCGCGGCAGCCCGCATCGCCGACTCCGAACTGGATGAAGTGGTGGTGTGCGACACGATTCCGCTGCGCGACGATGCAATCCAGTCCGGCAAGATTCGCCAGCTCTCGACCGCATCGCTGCTGGCAGAGACCTTTACTCGGATCGTCAAGGGCGACTCGATCATGTCGCTGTTTGCCGATTCCTGATAGAATTCAAGGCTTTACCGCGTTTGCGGCTGTTTTCGGGGTAAGACCCCGGTTACGGCACGTGGCGAGGTTCATCGGGCTGTCTGGTCGCGGACAGCCCTCTTACATTTGGAGTCATCATGAAAGTAGTAGCCTTCGAGCGTAGCGTACAGGGAACGGGTGCGAGCCGCCGCCTGCGCAACGCCGGCAAGACCCCCGGCATCATCTATGGCGGCGCAGCCGAGCCCAAGATGATCGAACTCGATCACAACGCACTGTTCCACGCGCTGAAGAAAGAAGCATTCCACTCGTCGATTCTCGACCTCGAAGTGGAAGGCAAGGCTGAAAAGGCTCTGCTGCGCGCGCCGAAGGGCGTGAGCGCCATCACCCACGGTGACGAAAACCCCGCCATCGCCAGCATCTCGCTGCCGGCCGGCGGCGTGTCGGAAGCTGCCGAAGGCGAAACGCCTGCTGCCTGAGTATCCTGAACGCGGCCTTTGGGCCGTGCAACAGGACGGCTCTCGCAGCCGCAAGAAAAAACCGCCGGCGCGTCCGGCGGTTTTTTTTCGTCCCGGGGTTCGCGTATGCTTGGCTTCTGGCAGCACTTTCGCGCCCCTCTCAACCAAGTAGTGCAACGCATGATCAAACTCATCGTCGGCCTCGGCAACCCCGGGGCGGAATACGAAGCCACGCGCCACAATGCCGGCTTCTGGCTGGTCGACCAGCTGGCCCGCATGGGCGGCGTCACCCTGCGCGTGGAAGGCCGCTTCCACGGCCTGGCAGCGCGCGCCCGGCTGTGGGACCAGGAGATCTGGCTGCTCAAGCCGTCCACCTTCATGAACCGCTCCGGGCTGTCCGTGGTGTCGCTCGCGCGCTTCTACAAAATCCTGCCGGACGAGATCGTGGTGGCCCATGACGAGATGGACCTGCCCTCAGGCACCGTCAAGCTCAAGCGCGGCGGTGGCGCGGGCGGCCACAATGGCCTCAAGGATATTTCCGCACACCTGACCACCCAGGACTACTGGCGCCTGCGCCTTGGCGTCGGCCATCCCCGCAATTCGGCGGGTGGCGGCGGCGAGCGCGAGGATGTGATCAATTTTGTGCTGAAGCCGCCGCGCCGCGAGGAGCAGCAGGCCATCGACGAGGCCATCGACCGCAGCATCGCACCGCTTGGGTTGCTGGCCAAAGGCGAGTCCGAGCGCGCCATGCTGGAACTGCATACGAACCGCTGAACGGCTCACGCGGATAAAAAAAAGCCCCATCACCGCGAAGGTAATGGGGTTTTTTTGTGCTGCGAGCTTTGTGCCGCAAGCCGCAGTGGGAGCTCAGGCTACCCGTTTGGCCGCCGTAAGGAGACGGTAGCGATCCATCAGGATCTCGCGCGTCTCAATGCGGTTGGGATCGTGCGGGATGCAAGCCACAGGACAAACCTGCTGGCATTGCGGCTCGTCGAAGTGCCCAACGCATTCGGTACATTTGTTGGGGTCGATCTCATAGATCTCGGGCCCCATCGAAATGGCTTCGTTTGGGCACTCCGGCTCACAAACGTCGCAATTGATGCAGTCGTCGGTGATCAATAGTGCCATGGTGTTTCCTTTGAACCCAACATGCCCCGCGCCCGACTGGCCGCGGCCGACATGTCGCAAGACTCTATTTTATTCCGTTTTGCTGCCGATCTTTTCCGCAAGCCAGCGTTCGACCGAGGGGAACACAAACTTGCTGACATCGCCGCCAAGCACCGCGATCTCCCGCACGAAGGTGCCGGAGATGAACTGGTACTGGTCGGACGGCGTCAGGAACATGGTTTCCACGTCCGGCAGCAGGTAACGGTTCATGCCCGCCATCTGGAACTCGTACTCGAAGTCGGAAACCGCGCGCAAACCCCGCACGATCACGCGCGCATTGTTCTTGCGGACAAAATCCTTGAGCAGGCCGGAGAAACCTTCGACGCGCACATTGGGATAGTGGCCCAGGACCTCACGGGCGATGCCTATGCGCTCTTCCAGCGAAAAGAACGGGCGCTTGTTGGGGCTATGCGCCACGCCGACCACGAGCTCATCGAAGATATTGGATGCTCTGCGCACCAGATCCTCGTGGCCCCGGGTCATTGGGTCGAAAGTGCCGGGATAGACCGCGACGACCATGCTTCCTCCTTGTTCTGCCCGCCGCCGGTCCTGGATGGACCGATCGACCCCGCCCACTATGGTGAGGGCTGGAGCCAAGGCTGCGTGACGAGCGTTGGCGACAGCGGCGTAGTGTAACTCTAAATGCGGCACTTGCAAGCCGCCACATCGCGGTTTTGCCGCGCCGCCGCATCTTGCGTGCAGGTGGCCGGCCGCAATGCTCGCAGCCACCGGCCCTTCAAAGGTTCCTGTGCTGCAGCAAATGGAAGTGCACCGCGCCGGCCCGAGCATGCCGCACGATCTCCAGCGCCGCTGGCACGGGCGCGTCGGGGCCGATCAGGGCGCGATCCGTTTCCACATACACGGCACCGCCCGGACGTGACAGCCGCGCCGCATGCTCCAGCGCGGGACCAAGCCAGTCTTCGGCAAAGGGCGGATCGAGGAACACCACGTCGAAGCTGGCCGACGGCATCTGTGCCGCGGTCGCGAATGCATCACCTTGCACCACCCGGATCTGCTGGGCGTCGAGCCGGTACTGGTTGTCGCGCAGCTGCTTGGCCACGCGCGGATTGGCTTCGACCATGGTGACCTGCTGGGCACCTCGGGAGGCGGCCTCGAAACCGAGTGCACCGGAGCCGGCAAACAGGTCTAGGCAAGCCAGCCCCGACATGTCCTGCCCAAGCCAGTTGAACAGGGTCTCACGCACGCGGTCAGGGGTGGGACGCAGGCCTTCGGCGTCGAGCACGGGCAGCGGCGTGCGCTTCCACTTGCCGCCAATGATGCGGACCTGGGCAGGAGACTGCCGCGGCGAGGGGGATGGAGATCGCCCGCTGGCAGCAGGCGAGGGAGATCGGGTACGCGAATTCATGCCGTGATTGTAGAGCCTGCGGCGCGGAAAAGCGCAAGCGCCGGGAACGGCTCCCGGCGCCCGCATCTGTCACTGCGTTATTCCGGTCCACCCACGATGACGGTCGCCATGGCGTCCGGGAACACGTGGCGCTGGAAGGCGTCGCGGACCTGGGTACGGGTGACCTTGCCGATCTGAGCGGTCCACGTGTCAAGGTAGTCCAGCGGCAGCCCATACCAGCCGATATTGGCGACATTGGTMAGYAGCTTGCGGTTGCTGTCGATACGCAGCGGGAAGCCGTTGACCAGATTGTCCTTGGCGGCCTTCAGTTCGGTGTCGGTGGGGCCTTCCGCCACGTACTGCGCCAGCACCTTGCGCACCAGCGCCAGCGCTTCGTTGGTCTGTGCCTTCTTGGTCTGCAAGCCGATGCCGAAGGGTCCTGCCTGCTTGGCCGGTGCGAAGTAGCTGTCGACGCCGTAGGTGAGGCCGCGCTTTTCCCGCACTTCATCGGTCAGGCGCGAGCTGAAGCCGCCGCCGCCGAGCACGTAGTTGCCCACCAGCAGGGCAAAGTAGTCGGGATCACCACGCGCGATGGCGGGCTGACTGATGGCTACCGTAGCCTGCTGCGCCGGATGCGGCACGCGCTGCTCGCTGGCCGGGATCTTGAGCTGCACGGGGGGCATCGTGGGGGGCGTGGCGCCGGCCGGCAAGCCACGCGTCAGCTGCTCGGCAATGGTTTCGGCCTGCTTGCGGTCGATGGCGCCGATCAGCGTCACGACGGCACGCGACGCCGCGAAATTGTCCCGCCAGAAGCGCTCAATATCGGCTCGCGTGATCGATTCGACGCTGGCTACGGTCGGCGCCACGCCGTACGGATGCGACGGATAGATCGCACGCGACACCATCTTGTCGGCGATCACGCCGGGCTTGGTATCGGCCTCGCGGATGGCGGTGATCAGGCGTTGCTTCTCGCGCGCCACCACGGCATCCGGGTAGGCCGGCGCCTTGATCAGCTGCCCGGCCAGCGCGAGCGACTGGCTGAGCTCCGGCTCGGAGGTCAGCGTGCGCAGGCCGATGCCGCCGCGATCGCTGCTGGCGGCGCCGCCGAAGTCGGCGCCGGTGTCGGCGAAGGCATCAGCCACCTGCGCTTCATTGCGGGCCGGCTGGCCATCCTGCGCGGCCGCGCCCTTGTCGAGCAGGGCCGAGGCGAGCGTGGCAAGGCCTGCCTTGCCGGCCGGGTCGTAGCGGCTGCCGGCGTCGAAATCCATATTGACGTCGAGCATGGGAATGGACGGGCTGCGCACGAAATACACGCGGGCGCCGGTGGAGGTGGTCCACTGCTCGATCGGGATCGCAGCCAGTGCGGCCTGCGAGGCGACCAGGGCAAGCGCACCGCAAGCCGCGCCTGCCAGGCGGCGCAACAGGCGTGGCGACGGGATCGTCGGGGCAAAGAGAGGCATCTTGGGTCCTGTCCTCTAGAGCGCTCAGCGGAGCGAGTCGGCGGCGGCCGGAGCCTTCGCCTTGTTCGGGTCGATCGGCTGCGGCAGCAGGATCGCCACGGTCAGGTTATCGTCGTTGAAGTACTTGCCCGCCACCGCCTGCACCTGTTCCGGCGTGACGGCCTTGATCTTGTCGAGCATGCGGTCGAGCTGGCGCCAGGAAATGCCGGCGATCTCGGCCACGCCGATCTCCATGCCCTGCCCGAACACCGAGTCGCGCTTGTAGATCTGCGCCGCCACCACCTGCGCCTTGACCCGCTTGAGCTCTGCGGGCGAGACGCCTTCGCGCGCAATGCGGGCGATCTCGTCGCGCAGCGCGCGCTCGATCTCCTCGGTGGTATGGCCGGTGGCCGGCGTGCCGTCGAGCACCATCAGGGACTCGCCGCGGTTGATGCTGTCGTAGCCCACGTTGACGTCATCGGCGATGCGGCGCTCGCGCACCAGATCGCGCGTCAGGCGGGCGTTGTCATAGCCATTGAGCACCGCAGATAGGACTTCCAGGGCGTAGGGATCGACGTCCTTCTCGACATCGTGCAGGCGCGGCACCTTGTACGCCATGACCACGTAGGGGTTCTCGGCCGGGGCCTTGACCCAGATCCGCTTGATGCCCTTCTGCGCCGGCTCCAGCTGGTTCTTGCGCAGCGGCAGCGGGCGGGCCTTGAGCTTGCCGTAGGTGCGCTCCGCCAGCGCCTTGACCTCGGCCGCCGTGACGTCGCCCGTTACCACCAGCAGCGCGTTGTCGGGCACGTACCAGTTCTTGTACCAGGCCTGCACGTCTTCCACGCGCATGTTGACCAGGTCGGCCGGCCAGCCGATTACGGGATGCCGGTAAGGCCCGGCGGTGTAGACGGTGGCCAGCAACTGCTCGTAGACGGTGCCGCGCGCGGAGTCGTCCGTGCGCAGGCGCCGCTCTTCCATCACGACCTTCATTTCCCGCTCGAACTCATCCTTCTTGATGATGAGGTTGGCCATGCGGTCGGCTTCCAGCTCCATCATCTTGGGCAGGTACTGCTTGCTGATCTGCTGGTAATAGAGCGTGAAATCGCGGTTGGTCATGGCGTTCTCACGCCCGCCCAAAGCTGCGATCTGCTTGGAAAACTCGCCTGGCCCGACCTTTGGTGTACCCTTGAACATCATGTGTTCAAGCATGTGCGCCACGCCAGTGGTGCCACTGACCTCGTCCATGCCACCTGCGCGATACCAGATCTGGTGAGCTACGGTGGGCGCGCGATGGTCTTCCTTGACGATGACCCGCATGCCGTTGGACAGACTGAACTCAGTGGTATTGGCCTGCGCAGCCGCAGTTTGCGCTGCGGAGGCCTGGCCGGTCGGCAACGGCGGCGCCACTACGGCGGTCTGCGCATAGGCAGCGCCAAGCCAGGGCATCGCGATCAACAAAAGGGTGGGAACGAGGCGCCGGGAGAAAGCGGCCGGGCGAATAGCGCCGGCGCCGGCAAGAAGCGAAGCGGTACGGGCGGCGCCCGACCTGGACCTGACAGCACAATGGTTCATGCGACCCCGTCTGCTAGAATTTTGGCGATTGATTCTACCGGGGTATTGACCCCTTTCCCAATGTTTAGTTTCTGGAAGAAGCGCAAGGCCGAACCGGCCAGTGCGCCGCCCGAGGTGCAAAGCCCGGCGCCCGCCGCCACACCGGCCGCGGCGCCCGCCAGCGCGCCAACCCCCACTCCCGCGGCCGGGCCTGCCCCGGCCGCCGTCGTATCCGTGCGGCCAACCGCCATTCAGCCAGTCCAGAGCGTGACTCCGGCCTCTGCCGAGGAACTGGTCCTGACCCCGCCGCCGGCCGCCTCCGCCGAAGCCAAGCGCGGCTGGATGCAGCGCTTGCGCACCGGGCTGTCCAAGACCAGCCGCAATCTGGGCACGCTGTTTGTTGGCGTCAAGGTCGACGAAGACCTGTTCGAGGACCTGGAAACCGCCCTGATCATGGCCGACGCCGGCGTCGAGGCCACCGAGCACCTGCTGAGCGCGCTGCGCCGCCGCGTCAAGACCGAACGCATCGATACCGCCGAAGGCGTCAAGGCCGCGCTGCGCGAGCTGCTGACCAACCTGCTGCGCCCGCTCGAGAAAACCATGTCCCTGGGCCGCGAGCAGCCGCTGGTGATGATGATCTCGGGGGTGAACGGTGCCGGCAAGACCACCAGCATCGGCAAGCTGTGCAAGCACTTCCAGAGCTATGACCAGTCCGTACTGCTGGCCGCGGGCGACACCTTCCGCGCCGCCGCGCGCGAGCAACTGACCATCTGGGGCGAGCGCAACAACGTCACCGTGGTATCGCAGGAGAGCGGCGACCCGGCCGCGGTGATCTTCGACGCGGTCAACGCGGCACGCGCACGCGGCATCGATATCGTCATGGCCGATACCGCGGGCCGCCTGCCCACGCAGCTGCACCTGATGGAAGAGCTGAAGAAGGTCAAGCGTGTCATCGCCAAGGCGATGCCGAACGCGCCACACGAATCGCTGCTGGTGATCGACGCCAACACCGGCCAGAACGCGCTGTCCCAGGTCAAGGCGTTCGACGACGCGCTGGGCCTGACCGGACTGATCGTGACCAAGCTCGACGGCACCGCCAAGGGCGGCATCCTGGCCGCGATCGCGCGCCAGCGCCCGGTGCCGGTCTACTTCATCGGCGTGGGCGAGAATGTCGAAGACCTGCAGCCCTTCAACGCCGAGGAATTCGCCGACGCGCTGCTCGGCTGAGCTGCCCGCCCGGCTCGCCAGTAAAAAAGCCCCGCAATCGCTTGCGGGGCTTTCTACTTTTTGCGGCCTGCCAAACCTGGCGCGGCAGCTTATTCGGCGTCCGGCTGCGCCTTGGGCTCGGCCTGCTGGAACGCGGGCAGCGCCATGCAGGAGTCAAACACCTTGGCAATGGCCGGGTAGCGGGCCACGTCGATATTGAAGCGCTGCGCGTTGAACACCTGCGGCACCAGGCAGATATCCGCCAGCGTCGGCGTATCGCCAAAGCAGAAACGCCCTGCCTTGCCCGAGCGCACGAGGTTGGTATTGACCGACTCGAACCCCAGCTCGACCCAGTGGCGATACCACGCGTCCTTGGCCTCCTCCGCCACGCCCAGCGTGTGCTTGAGGTACTTCAGCACGCGCAGGTTATTCAGCGGATGGATCTCGCACGCGACCTCCAGCGCCAGCGCGCGAATGTAGGCGCGGTCGAGCGCGCTGCCCGGCAGCAGGGGCGGCTCGGGGTGCGTCTCGTCGAGGTACTCGACCATCGCCACGGACTGGATCAATACGTGATCGTCATCCAGCAGGGTCGGCACCAGCGCGTCGGGGTTCAGCGCCCGGTAGGCCGGCAGCAGTTGCTGGCCGCCGTCGCGCAACAGATGCACCGGCATGTACTCGTAAGGCAGGCCCTTCAACTGCAGGGCAATGCGTACCCGGTACGAGGCGGAGCTGCGAAAGTAGCTGTAAAGCTTGAGCATGGACTCAGACTACCTTGACGGTGAGCTCGCCCACGCCTTCGATCTTGCACAGCATGACATCGCCCTTGACCACCGGGCCCACGCCTTCGGGCGTGCCGCTGTAGATCAGGTCGCCGGGTTGCAGCTCGAACAGCTTGGAGAGATAAGAGACCATCTCGGGCACCGACCAGATCAGGTCCGACAGGTCGCCGCGCTGCTTGTCCACGCCGTTGACGGACAGCGTGACCGCGCCCTTCTCCGGATGGCCGATGGCGGACACCGGCACGATCGGGCCGATCGGGGCGGACTTGTCGAAGGCCTTGCCGGTTTCCCAGGGGCGGCCGGTCTTCTTCGATTCGTTCTGCAGGTCGCGGCGCGTCATGTCGAGGCCGAGCGCGTAGCCGAACACGTGGCTCGCGRCATCCGCCTCGGCGATGTCCTTGCCGCCCTTGCCGATGGCAACGACCAGCTCCACTTCATAGTGGCAATTGCTGGTGCCCTGCGGATAGGGGAAGGCGCCTTCGGTGCCGTCGGCCACATAGCTCACGGCGTCGGCAGGCTTGCAGAAGAAGAACGGCGGTTCGCGGTCGGGATCCGAACCCATTTCAAGGGCATGGGCGGCATAGTTGCGGCCCACGCAGTAGACCCGGCGCACCGGGAACTGAGCGCTGCTGCCGCGCACGGGCACGCCAGTGGGCGCCGGCGGGGCAAATACGAATTCGGTCATCCATCTCTCCAAGCATATTCTGTGTTTTAGACTGCGCGCCAGCATGCTGGCGTCGCCAGTAGACGCCCTGCCGCGCAGCAGGGCAATAGCATACACCGGCGGTTCTGGCCGCGTACGCCGGCAGCTATTGAATCCGGGAAACCCCGCAATACAATTAAAAGCATCTCGGCGCGAATCTTGCATGGCAAGAGGCATTCCAAGTGACGCCATGAACAGACGCCCCCCAGCCCCCTCCACCCCGACGAGTCCCGCCAGCCCCGCGCCCGCCGCGTCGGGCTCACGCGCGCTGCGCATCTTGCTGGTGCGCGACCCGCATGACGAGGATCCGCTCAATATCGAGACGATCCGCGCCGGGCTTGTGTCTGCGGGCTTCACGGACATCGAAACGGTGGACGCCGACCTGCGGCTACCCGACGCCATCGCCGCGCGGCAGCCGGACCTGATCATCATCGMCTCGGAGTCGGCCGCGCGCGATACGGTCGAACATGTGTGCGTATCGACCCAGCACGCGCCGCGCCCCATCGTGCTCTTCACGGACAACGACGACGCCCAGCGCATCAAGGCTGCGCTGTCTGCCGGCATCACTGCCTACATCGTCGATGGCCTGCGCGCCGATCGCGTCAAGACCGTGCTGGATGTGGCCTATGCGCGCTTCGAACTAGACCAGGAACTGCGCGCGGAGCTTGATGCCACGCGGCTGCAGCTGGCCGAGCGCAAGGAAGTAGAGCGTGCCAAGGGCCTGCTGATGAAGGAGCGCGGCATGACCGAAGACGAGGCCTACAAGCGGCTGCGCAGCATGGCGATGGAGCGCGGCATCAAGCTCGTCGAGGCGGCGCGGCGGGTCATCGATGTGATGAGCTAAGCCCCGAACAAACCACGATCGGGCGCCTCGATGCGCCCCCGCACGCGCTTGGTGCAATGCACAAGGATGGCGCGACCGCATCACCTTTCACGCACCGGCAGCGCACGGACGCCGCCTCGGCGCGCCCGCTTCTGGCTCCTTGCCCGCCCTCGCCGGCCGTCAGCCCCCGGCAACAGCCCTCCCGACCCTTGGCACGCGGCTTGCGTAATCGAAGCATCGGCCAACGACGGCCGATCACATACCGATGTGCGCCGCCAACGACGGCTGCGCCGCATCACGGGACAACGGCGTCCTGACCTGCCCCCCGCATTTCTGGCGAAAGCGGAGCAGTTCAGGACGCTTTTTATTTGGAGCCGTGTCAATGCCCTCTCGCCTGAAGATTGCCAAGTCGCTGCACGCAGCAGTTGCCACCGACGCCAGCACCACGGGAGCCGATGCGG
The DNA here is from genome assembly GCF_056399905.1 of Cupriavidus sp. 01L46. Lineage (NCBI taxonomy): Bacteria > Pseudomonadati > Pseudomonadota > Betaproteobacteria > Burkholderiales > Burkholderiaceae > Cupriavidus > Cupriavidus sp. 01L46. Next base: position 12,388 of record NZ_JBFTSF010000045.1, on the reverse strand, counting down.
TGCCCGCCAGCAACGGACGGCGCCGCGCCCTGGCTACCATCGCCGGCGCCAGCGTGATCACCCTGGTCGATCCCCTGGTACGCGCAGGTGCATGGGCAGCAGGCTCCGACGCGCCGGAAAAACCGGAGGTGAGGATCGGCTTCATCCCGCTGACGGACTGCGCCTCGGTCGTGATGGCCGGCACGCTCGGCTTCGACAAAAAATACGGCATCAAGATCACGCCCACCAAGGAAGCCTCCTGGGCCGGCGTGCGCGACAAGCTGGTCAATGGCGAACTCGATGCGGCGCATGTGCTGTACGGGCTGATCTATGGCGTGCAGCTTGGCATTGGCGGCCCCAAGAAAGACATGGCGGTGCTGATGAACCTGAACCACAACGGCCAGGCCATCACGCTGTCATCCAAGCTGGCCGAGAAAGGCGTCAAGGACGGCGCCAGCCTGAAGGCGCTGATGATGAAGGAAAAGCGCGAGTACACCTTCGCCCAGACCTTCCCCACCGGCACCCATGCCATGTGGCTGTACTACTGGCTGGCKGCCAACGGCATCAAYCCGMTGMAGGACGCCAAGGYCATCACCGTGCCGCCGCCSCAGATGGTSGCSAACATGCGYGTSGGCAACATGGACGGCTTCTGCGTGGGCGAGCCCTGGGGGGCGCGTGCCATCGCCGACAAGATCGGCTTTACCGCGGAGACCACGCAGGCGATCTGGAAGGATCACCCGGAAAAGACCCTGGGCACCACGGCAGAGTTCGTGCAGAAGTATCCCAACACGGCACGCGCGATGGTGGCTGCCGTGCTCGATGCATCGAAGTACATCGACGCATCGGCCTCCAACCGCCGCAAGACCGCCGAGACCATTGCCGCGAAGTCCTACGTCAACACCGACATGGACATCATCCTGGACCGCATGCTGGGCCGCKATAACAACGGCCTGGGCAAGACCTGGGACGACCCGGACTCGATGAAGTTCTACCAGGACGGCGCCGCCAACTATCCCTTCCTCTCCGACGGCATGTGGTTCCTCACGCAGCAAAAGCGCTGGGGCTTGCTCAAGGATCACCCTGACTACCTGGAAGTGGCGAAGAAGGTCAATCGCATCGACATCTACAAGCAGGCCGCTGCGGCCGCGCAGGTGCCGCTGCCCAAGAGCGACTTCCGTACCGCGAAGCTGATCGACGGCGTGGTGTGGGATGCCAGCAAGGACCCCAAGGCCTACGCCGACGGCTTCAAGATCAAGGCCTAACGCACACGCGCCCCGGCGTGATTCCGATTTTGATTGCCGCTTGAACGCCGGCGTGGCGACACGCCGGCTACCGAAGGAGCCTGACGTGAATGCACTAGCCCAGCCGGCCCCGCATGCCGCCAACCAAGCCGCGCCCGCCGATGCCGGCACCACTGCCGAGGTTGCCGTGGTTGGCGACCAGCACGCCCATGAACGCGCCGAGCGCCGCGCGCTCGCCGCGCAAGCCGAGGCCCGCCGCGCGGCGCTGCGCGACGCCATCACCGCCGTGGTGCTCAAGGTGATGCCGCCCGTCGCGGGCTTTGCGCTGTTCCTGCTGATGTGGCACGGCATCGCCACCATGATCCCCGCCATCCCCACGCCGGCCGGCACCTGGCATGCCGCCGTGCCGCTGTTCGCCGACCCGTTCTACCGCAACGGCCCCAATGACCAGGGCATCGGCTGGAACGTGCTGGCATCGCTGGCGCGCGTGGCGGCGGGCTTCGGGCTGGCCGCATTGATCGGCATCCCGGCCGGCTTCGCGCTGGGCCGCTTCGCCTTTCTCAACGCGATGATGGCGCCCATCATCAGCCTGCTGCGCCCGGTCTCGCCGCTGGCTTGGCTGCCCATTGGCCTGCTGCTGTTCAAGTCGGCAAATCCGGCGGCGATCTGGGCCATCTTCATCTGCTCGATCTGGCCGATGGTGATCAATACCGCGGTGGGCGTGACCCGCGTGCCGCAGGACTACCTGAACGTGGCGCGCGTGCTCGACCTTTCCGAATGGAAGGTGTTCACCCGCGTGCTGCTGCCCGCCGTGCTGCCGTACATGCTCACCGGCGTGCGGTTGTCCATCGGTACCGCCTGGCTGGTGATCGTGGCCGCGGAAATGCTCACTGGCGGCACCGGCATCGGCTTCTGGCTGTGGGACGAGTGGAACAACCTGAAGGTGGAACACATCGTCATCGCGATCTTCATCATCGGCATGGTCGGGCTGCTGCTCGAATACGCGCTGCTCAGCCTGGCCAAGCGCTTCAGCTACGGCAACTAGGACGCCAAGTCGCAAAGACGCAAGTCGCTACCCGCGCCCTGGCGCCCTGGCGCCCAAGGAGAAGCTCATGGAAAAGTTCGTCCGTATCGAAAATGTCGGGCAGACCTTCAAGACCAAGAAGGGGCCGTTCGTCGCCCTGCGCGATGTCAACCTGACCATCGCCAGCGGCGAGTTCATTACGCTGATCGGCCATTCGGGCTGTGGCAAGTCCACCTTGCTCAACCTGCTGGCCGGGCTGGACCGGCCCAGCGCCGGCGCGCTGATCTGCGCCGAGCGCGAGATCGCCGGCCCCGGCCCGGATCGGGCAGTGGTGTTCCAGAATCATTCGCTGCTGCCCTGGCTGACCTGTTTCGACAACGTCTACCTTGGCGTGGAGCGCGTGTTCGGCGGCAGCGAAGGCAAGGCGCAACTGAAGGCCCGCACGCACGACACGCTGGCCTTGGTTGGCCTGACGCATGCCGAAGCCAAGTATCCGCASGAGATCTCGGGYGGSATGAAGCAGCGCGTGGGCATCGCCCGGGCGCTGGCSATGGAGCCCAAGGTGCTACTGATGGACGAGCCCTTCGGCGCGCTGGATGCGCTCACCCGCGCGCAGCTGCAGGACGAATTGATCAAGATCGTGGCGAAGACGCGCAGCACGGTGGTGATGGTGACCCACGACGTGGATGAAGCGGTGCTGCTGGCCGACCGCATCGTCATGATGACCAACGGCCCCGCGGCCACCATCGGCGAAGTGCTGAAGGTGGACCTGCCGCGGCCACGCGAGCGCATGGCGCTGGCCGAAGACAAGGATTACCACGCATGCCGCACGGCAGTGCTGGACTTCCTGTACCGCAAGCAGCGCAATCCCGCCCTGAAGGAAGCCGCCTGAGCGGGAGCGATGACGGGCCAGCCGCTGCCGCGCGCGACGCGAAGCCGAGCCGGCACCGCGGCTGTCATGGGCACGGCCGGCCCGCTCCGCTATCATGGACTTCAAACAACATAGTCCCAACCCGCCATGACCACCACGCCTACCTCCCCTGCGGCCCCCGCCGCCCCTGCCTTCGCTGCCGCGAAGTACATCAAGGAAATCGGCCGGGGCGTCAATGGCGCCCGCGCGCTGCCGCGCGAAGATGCCCAGGCGCTGTTCGATGCCATGCTGGCAGGGCGCGTGGCCGATATCGAGCTGGGCGCGGTGCTGATGGCCTATCGCATCAAGGGCGAGGCCCCGCACGAGCTGGCCGGGATGCTCGATGCCGCGCACGCCCATTGCCTGCCGCTGGCCGGCCCGGCGGACCGCGTCGTGGTGTCAATCCCCAGCTATAACGGCGCGCGCAAGCAGCCTAACCTGGTGCCGCTGCTAGCGCTGCTGCTGGCGCGCGAGGGCATTCCGGTGCTGGTGCACGGCTCCCGCCAATTCAACGGGCGCGTCACCAGCATCTCGCTGTTCGAGGCGCTGGGCATCATGCCTTGCAGCTCCGTGGCGCAGGCCGAATCCCAGCTGCGCAGCAAGGATGCCCAGCCCGGCCCRCTGGCGGTGCTGCCGATCGACGTGCTGTCGCCGGCGCTGGCCSSSATGCTSGACARGCGCATGCAGATCGGCTTGCGCAACTCTGCGCATACGGTGGTCAAGATGCTGCAGCCTGTGGGCGCGCACAGCCCGGCCGAGGCGCTGCGGCTGTATAGCTACACCCACCCCGAGTACCGCGAAACCCTGACCGATTATTTCTCGCGCGAGCCCGCCAATGTGCTGCTGGCGCGAGGCACCGAGGGCGAGGTGGTCGCGGATGCCCGGCGCAACAGCCGCATCGACTGGCTGCACGACGGGCATCAACGCACCTTGGTCGACCCGACGTCGGGCTCCATCGTTGAAGTGCCGGAATTGCCGCCCGGCAGTGACGTGGACCAGACCGCGGCCTGGATCCGCCTCGTGCTGGACGGCAAGGCGCCTGTGCCTGCCCCGATCGCCACGCAGATCGACGCCATCCGCGACTGCCTGCAGCAAGGCACGCGCGTGGCCTGGGCCAGCCCGGTCTGAGCCTGGCCCGGCAAGCAGGGGCCTTTAGCGCTTGCGCGGTGGCAGCGGAATGCGGTCGCTCTCGCCCGGCACGCGCGGGAACTGGTCATCCTCCCAGCGTTTGGAGGCTGCTTCGATTGCTTCCTTGGTGCTGGCAACGAAATTCCAGAAGATGAAGCGATGGCCGTCGGTCGGGTCGCCGCCGAGCAGCATCACGCGCGACGCCACCTGCGCCGTCAACGTCACCGGCTGGCCCGGCACCAGCACTGCCAGGTGCCGCTCGGGCAACACTTCGCCGTCCAGGGCGATGGTGCCGTCCGCCGGGTAGATGCCGCGCTCGGCGTGTTCCGCCGGAATCTCCAGGCTGGCGCCCGCGTCGAGCTCAATGGCCACGTAGAGCGTGCGGCTGAACACCTTCACCGGCGCCTCGGCGCCAAACGCATCGCCCGCAATCACCGTCATGCGTACGCCAGGGCGCTCCAGCTTGGGCAGCGTCGCGGCCGGATGGTGATGAAAGGACGGCTCGACGTTCTCGTACTCCTTGGGCAGCGCCACCCAGGTCTGGATGCCGTGCAGGCGCGGCCCGGCATCGCGGGCGGACTGGGGCGAGCGCTCCGAGTGCGCGATGCCGCTGCCAGCCGTCATCCAGTTCACGTCGCCCGGCCTGATGACCTGTTTGCTGCCCAGGCTGTCGTGGTGAAGGATCTCACCCTCGAACAGGTAGGTGACCGTGGCCAGTCCGATGTGGGGATGCGGGCGCACATCGGCGCCTTCTCCGGGCGGCATGGCCACCGGGCCCATGTGGTCGAAAAAGATGAATGGGCCGACAGTCTGGGTTGCCGCGGCGGGCAGCAGACGGCTCACGGCAAAGTCGCCGAGGTCACGGGTGTGCGGCTTTAACAAGTGCTCGATAGCAGACATGATGTTCCCCGGTTTGGTCGATGCTGGCGCTCAGCACCACTGAGACAAATGAAAAGAGTGTAGCTGCTAGCGAAACACAGCATCTCAACTGGCGACAGAACCGGCAGGGCCAGTGGCCCTCTAATCATGGTCGGATCGTTCGCGCACCCGCGTGAGATAGTGGCCTCGTCACATTCCGCAAGATGTCGGATTAAAATACTATGTAGAATAACCATTCGATTACCAGGAACTATCAACCCTATTGGTACTCCAACTTAGCAGTCCCCCGGCTTGAGTGCTAATATGTGTTGCAATGCAGTGCGAGACCCCAAAAAGGGCCGCACAAGCGGGCAACCCACCCGCCGGATGCGAAAGGAGCAATCGAGTGAACGCAGTCCTATCTGCTGACCAAACCCAAATGACCAACCGTCTGCCTACGGTGCCGCAAGGCGCCGGGACGTTTGCGCTGACCTTTCCCGGAACGCTGGGAAATATCGACAGCTATATCCAGGCTGTCCACCGTATTCCCCTGCTTACCCCCGAGGAAGAGCAGCGGCTCGCGCGCGAGTTGCGCGAGCATGATTCCGTCGATGCTGCGCGCCGCATGGTGCTGTCGCACCTGCGCCTGGTGGTGTCCATCGCCCGCCAGTACCTCGGCTATGGCCTGCCCCACGCAGACCTGATTCAGGAAGGCAATATCGGCCTGATGAAGGCTGTGAAGCGCTTCGACCCGGATCAGGGCGTGCGGCTGGTGTCGTATGCGATGCACTGGATCAAGGCCGAGATCCACGAATACGTGCTGAAGAACTGGCGCATGGTCAAGGTGGCTACCACCAAGGCTCAGCGCAAGCTGTTCTTCAACCTGCGCAGCCACAAGCAGGGTGCCCATACCTTCACGCCGGAACAGATCGACGCGGTTGCGCGTGAGCTGAACGTCAAGCCGGAAGAAGTGATGGAGATGGAAACCCGCCTGTCGGGCGGCGACCTGGCGCTCGAAGGGCAGATCGACGATGGCGAAGAGGACTTCGCGCCCATCGCCTACCTGGCCGACAACCACAATGAGCCCACCCGCGTGATCGAGGCCCAGCGCCACGACCGCCTGCAGGTGCAAGGCCTGGAAGAAGCGCTGTCCAAGCTCGACGACCGTAGCCGCCGCATCATCGAGGCGCGCTGGCTGCAGGTCAACGACGACGGCTCGGGCGGCTCCACGCTGCACGAACTGGCTGACGAATTCGGCGTTTCCGCCGAACGCATCCGCCAGATCGAAACCGCGGCGATGAAGAAGATGAAGGGTGCGCTGCAGGCTTTTGCCTAAGACTTAAGCGCGCCAAAAGTAGAACAGGGCCGGTCGCGAGACCGGCCCTGTTTTATTTTGCCTGCCGGCTTCGCCGCCGGCGGCTCGCCTCAGGACAGCAGTTGCTTGAGGTCGTGCACGATCGGCTCCGGCCCCTGGCCGTGGCGGATAAACAGGCGCAGCTTGCCGCTCGGGTCGAACACATAGCTGCCCGCCGAGTGATCCATGGTGTAGTTGTTCGGGGACGTGCCCGGCACCTTGGCGTAGAACACCTTGAAGTCCTTGGCAACCTTCTGCAGCGCGGCATCGTCGGCCGGGCGCATGCCCAGGAAGCGCGGATCGAAGGCCGGCACATACTGCGCCAGCAGCGCCTGCGTATCGCGCTCCGGATCCACCGTCACGAACAGCACCTGCACCTTGTCGGCGTCCGGCCCCAATTGCTCCATCACCGCCTTGAGCTCGGCCATGGTGGTCGGGCACACGTCAGGGCAATGCGTATAGCCGAAGAACATCACTACCGCCTTGCCCTTGAAGTCGCCAATGGAACGCACCTTGCCGTTGTGGTCGGTGAGGACGAAGTCCTTGCCGAACTCACTGCCGCCGGTGATATCGACGTTCTTGAAGGAAGCCTTCTGCTGGCCGCATGCCGCCAGCAGCAGCGCGCACAGGGCCAGCAGGCAAAACCGGCGGAAGGTCGCGAAGGTGGGGAGGAAGCCTGAAGGGAAGTGGTTTGGCATGCGAGTTCGGGTGGTGTTGGCCAGCCGGCGCCGCCCGGCAGGCGGCTGGACGCGACAAGGTCACATTAACAGATGACACGCAGTATCGCCGATCGAGGCCGTCACGCGCGCAGGCCGCGACAAGATGCCGCAAGCCTGTGCGCCCCGCTCAGGCCTGCGGCAGGAACTTGAAGTAGTGATCGACCAGCAGCGCGGCGAACAGCAGCGAGAGATACAGGATCGAGAAGCGGAAGGTGCGTTGCGCCAGCGCATCCGAGTAGTTGCGATACATCTTCCACGAGTAGGCCAGGAACCCGCCCCCCAGGATCAGCGCGGCCGCCAGGTAGATATAGCCGCACATGCCGTACACAAAAGGCAGCAGCGTGGCCGCGATCATGATCAGCGTGTACAGCAGGATATGCAGCAGCGTGAAGCGCTCGCCGTGCGTCACCGGCAGCATCGGCAGGCCGGACTTGGCGTAGTCGGCACGGCGATACAGGGCCAGGGCCCAGAAGTGCGGCGGCGTCCACGTGAAGATAATCAGCACCAGGAACCAGGCTTCCGCCGGCAGCTCGCCCGCGACCGCAGCCCAGCCCAGCGCCGGCGGCATGGCGCCGGACAGGCCGCCGATGACGATGTTCTGCGGCGTGGCCGGCTTGAGCAGGATGGTGTACACCACGGCGTAGCCAACGAAGGTGGCCACGGTCAGCCACATGGTCAGGTCGTTGGTGTAGACGTGCAGCAGCCACATCCCCGCCCCGCCCAGCACGGCGGAGAACACCAGCGTCTGGATGGTGGTGATCTCGCCGGTGGCCGACGGGCGCCACGCGGTGCGGCGCATCAGCGCGTCGACCTTCTGCTCCACCAGGCAGTTAATGGCGAAAGCGRCACCTGCCAACAGCCAGATGCCGGCGGCACCCCCGATCAGCACCGGCCACGGCACCATGCCGGGTGTGGCGAGGAACATGCCGATGATGGCGCAGAAGACGGCAAGCTGCGTCACCCGCGGCTTGGTCAGGGCGGCGTACTGGCGGACCAGGTGGCGAACCCGTCCGAAGGGATGTGTGTGGGTAGCTGTAACCACTGGGGAGTTCTTGTCTTTCATGTGGCGCGCGCGGCGGCCGGCACGTCGGTAGCAATGTCAGCGGACCGGGCCGCGAGCCCTATATTGTAGTTGAGGCGAACCAGGAGCAGCAGCAAGACCGCCGCGCCGCCGTTATGCGCCACCGCGGCGCCCAGCGGCCAGTCGAACACGATGTTCGACAGGCCAGTGGCCAGTTGCAGCGCGAGAAAGCCCAGCAACCAGCCGGCACTGCGCGCAAGGCCGCCAAGGCGGCGTGCCTGCAGCCCGAACCAGGCCAGGAAAGCCAGCACGACGAAAGCGAAGCCGCGATGCACCCAATGGATCGCCACCAGGGCCGAATGCGGGATGTAGTCGCCGTCGGCGGTCATGCCGAGCTGGCGCCACAACGTGAAGCCGTGGCGGAAGTCCATGTCCGGCACGAGCTGGCCGTTGCACAGCGGAAAGTCGGTGCAGGCCAGCACGGCATAGTTAGTGCTCACCCAGCCGCCCAGGAAGATCTGCAGCACCAGCAAGGCCAGCGCGATGCGCGCCGGCCAGCGCAGCCCCACCGCCTGCGGCGCCACCCGCAAGGGCGGATCGTTGCGCGAGCCCAGCCAGATCAACGCGGCCAGCAGGCTCATGGCAAGCATCAGGTGCGTGACCACAATGATCGGCTGCAGCTTGAGCGTGACCGTAAGGGCCCCGAATGCGCCCTGCACGCACACCAGCAGCAGCACCCCGGTGGCGAACCAGGGCGACTGCTTGAGTTCGCGCCGCTTGACCCAGGCCAGCACCATCAGCGTGGTGATCAGCACGCCGACCGCCAGGGCGAAGTAACGGTGGACCATCTCGATCCACGCCTTGGTGATGCTCACGGGCCCGCTGGGCAAGGCCGTCTCGGCGGCGCGGATAGGCTCCTGTGCCGAGTGCGGGTTGGAGTGGCCATAGCAACCCGGCCAGTCAGGGCAGCCCAGGCCGGAGTCCGTCAGCCGCGTGAAGCTGCCGAACATGATCAGGTCCAGCGTCAGGAAGGCGGTGATCCAGACCAGCTTGCGGTACTTGTTGCGGTCCCCTTTGACCAGCACGTAGCTCAAGGGGAACAGCGCGATCAGGACGCCGATGATGGCGAGTTGGAGCAGCATGCGCGCCTCACCCGATGTGAGAGTACTTGAGCAGCTTCTTCAGGTCGGAGCTCATCTTCTTGGGGTCCGGCTCCTTGGGGAAGCGCATCATCAGGTTGCCCAGCGGGTCGATCAGGAACAAGCTGTCCTCGATCCGGGCACCCGGTTCCGCCGGCAGCCATTTCTGCATGGCCTCGCGGTTGGCGCGCAGGAAGCGCACGCCGGCATAGGGCTCGTTGTAGGCGGCCGACAGGCGGGAATCGATCGGGCCTTCGTCACTGATCAGCCACACCGGCACGATGCGCTCGCGGTCCTGGCCCTGCCCCGCGCGGATCTGGCGGATGGTGAACAGTTTCCTGGCGCAGGCTTCGTCGCACGCCGCGCCATCCGCCGTCACCAGCAGCCACTTGCCCTTGAAACTATCCAGCGGCACGGACTCGGCACGCTCGTTGCCGATCTGAATCGCGGGCATGGGGCGCTGCGGCTCGATMAGCGTCCCGTAGTTGGTGGAACCGCCCGCCGGCTTGAACACGTAGTACGTCAGGTAGGAAGCGATGACAGGCGAAGCGCACACCAGCAAAAGCAGCAGCATCTGGATGCGGCCGCGACGGGTGCGGGCGTCGATGCGCGAGTCTTGCGGCGCGGCGCGGGCGGCCTGGGCCGAAGCGGGATCTGGCTGTTGCATAGTGTTTCGTCTGTCTGTCGTCTGTCTGTCGTTAGGGGCGGTTGCGCTCATCTGACCGCAACGCGCCGCTGTGGTTCGTAGGTGATACGGGTGCCACCCGCGAGAATGCTCAAGCCGTCATGCGGGCAGCGCGCCGCCAGCTCAACGCCAGCAGCAGCACCAGGGTCAGCGCCGCCAGCCCGAACCACTGGAAGGCATAACCATAGTGGCGATCCGCGCCGATGTCCGCTGGCGCCCAGTCGCGCGCCAGCCCGTCGCCGTTGTCGTTGCGCTGTTCCAGCACAAAGGGTTGCAGGGGCACGCCAAGCTCCGTTGCGTAGGCAGCGAGATCGACATTCTGGCGGATCTTCTGGCCGGCTTCGGCATTCGCGCCACGGCCCAGGCTGAAGACCCTGGGCACGGTCGCCAGCGCGGTGCCGTCCAGCTCCACCTCGCCTTCCGGCGTCGGGAACGGCGCGATATGGGTGCGATCCTGCGCATCGCGCGGCAGCCAGCCGCGCAGCACCAGCACGGCCGGCGTGGCCGCATCGCCCCCGGCAACCCGCAGCGGCGTCAGTACCATGAATCCGGCACGGCTATCGGTGCCGTTGCCGTGGGGGCGATTGTCCAGCAAAACCGTGTGCGCTGCATCGAAGCGCCCGCGCACACGCACGTGCCGCTCCGCCATCGCGCCACTCACCAGGCTGCGCCCGATCTCCAGCGGCGGCTGGGCGGCCAGCGCCTCAAGGCGCGCGGCCCGCGCCACTTTTTCATGGGCGCGATTCAGCTGCCAGTTGCCCAAGGCACAGGTGACTGCAATCACCACCAGCGCGGCGATGGTGGGCAGCGGGCTCAGTGCGCGCCACAGCTTCACGTACGGCCTCCCTGGCATTTCCCGAGGGCGTTGCCACGCGCGCCGATGCGATAATGGCACTCTATCCCTAGCAKACCCMGCGCTTGCGGGCCCTCCATGCGCATCGTCATCCTCATCGCGTTCTTCCTCATCATCGGTAGCCTGGCCTCCGCCCTGTTCTTCATGATGCGCGACCGCGGCAGGACGCCAAACATGATGCGCTCGCTGATGTTCCGGGTCGGCTTCTCGGTGGCCCTGTTCGTCTTCATCCTGTTCTCGCACTGGATGGGATGGATACAGAGCACGGGCATCCGCATGGCGCCCTGAAGCCGGCGCGGCTACGCCAGGCTCAAACCACAAAAAACAAGCGCCGCAGGCTGGCTACTTCCCCTGCGGCGCTTGTTTTTTGTTGTTCCTCGCGAAGGAGGAGAACCTCCCCCGCGATGCCGCCGGCGTGGCCGGCGGGCACTGCAATCGGGTGTCTTACAGCCAGTACACCACGATGTAGAGGAACAGCCACACCACGTCAACGAAGTGCCAGTACCAGGCGGCGCCTTCGAATGCGAAGTGATGGTCGGGCGTCAACTGGCCCTTGAGCACGCGCACCAGCACCACTGTCAGCATGATCGCGCCAAGCGTCACGTGGAAACCGTGGAAGCCGGTCAGCAGGAAGAAGGTGGAACCGTAGATTCCCGAGGTCAGCTTGAGGTTCAGCTCCGAATACGCGTGGTGGTATTCGTACACCTGGAAGCACATGAAGATCGCGCCCAGCAGGATGGTCAGCACCAGGCCCTGGATCAGCTGGCTGCGCTTGTTGGCGAGCAGCGCATGGTGCGCCCAGGTCAGCGTCACGCCGGACATCAGCAGCAAGGCAGTGTTGATTGTGGGGATCGGCCACGGGCCCATGGTCTGGAAGCTCTCCACGACACCGGCCGGTCCGAGGTTCGGCCATACGGCGGCGAAGTCGGGCCACAGGATCTTGTTGTTCAGGTCGCCGAGCCACGGCATGGCGATGTTGCGGGCGTAGAACAGCGCGCCGAAGAACGCCGCGAAGAACATGACCTCGGAAAAGATGAACCAGCCCATCGACCAGCGGAAGGACAGGTCGATATTCTTGCCGTACTTGCCCGTCTCGGATTCGTTGATCGCCTCGCCGAACCAGCTCTTGAGCACGAACAGGAACCACAGCAGGCCCAGGCCGCACAGGTATGGCCCCCAGGTCTGCCCGTTTACCCAGCCAGCAGCACCCCCAGCCGTCAGCAGCAAGCCAAAGCTAGCCGTGATCGGATGGCGCGAGGGGCCCGGTACGAAGTAGTACGGAGCGTTTGCGCGGTTCGCACTCATTCTTTTTTCTCMAGCTCAGAGTCTCTGATTCAGTAATCGTTATCCGCACATCCAGCCCTGACGAGGCCGGCGGCATGCTTTTGCCCTGCTCTTTTTACTTACTCCTGCCCTGCCCCGTGCTTTGCGCTGCGTGGCCTCACCCTACCACCACACGCACGACCGTGATCAGCAC
>NZ_JBFTSF010000044.1:0-37184 GCF_056399905.1 Cupriavidus sp. 01L46 | reverse complement strand
AGGCTAGCCAGTGTGGGGATGTCTCTCGGATTGGGATCGTCGCTTGATACCGGCAGAACCGAGCCACAGCACTCACAGCGGAGATATTCACCTGTCTTCGCGCGCTGCTTGCGTTCAGCCGCAAGTAGGGAACGGAAGCCGCCCATGGAAAGAGGTAATCCAATGGTCGACAAGTGAGCTAAGACTGCTTTCTGTGGCACTTCGCGGGCCAGCGCGCGCTCGATAGCCAGGTACAGCGTCTGGAATAACACGATCTTTTGCTGTTGTTTGCCTGGCTGTAGTGCATCCAGTTGTTTGGCCCACTGCTCTGCGTTGGCGAGCGTGATGCTGCTGGTCGTATTTTGAAGTTCCATTATTCGTTTCTCATACAGGTATGTCGGCGGCCTGATGTGCCCCCTAGTCCCAGGAGGCCGCATGCCCTAGCGACCGATCAGTTACTCCATCGAGTCGAAAGGCCACAGCAATCGAATACGTGCATGTGCGACCCGATAAATGAACATCTTTCCCTCCGATTTATGCCGCTGGGCGAGAATTGGCGCGCGACGCAATCCAGGCATTCACCTCGGACTCAAGCCAACCAACCGTGCGTACCGTTAGCTGGATCTTGCGCGGGAAGGTCGGATCACTCGCAATGAGGATGTACAACGTCGCACGCGAGAGTTTCGTACGCTCGATCAATTGCTTCATGCGAAGGATTTGCAGCGTCTTGTCGAGCTGGCGAGCAATCGAACTGGCGTCAGATGCGGCGCTAGCGCATAGGGGAGTAGGCTGCTGCCTTGCAGCATAGACTTGTGTGTTCATGAATTTTTCCGTCACAGGTTAAGACGACCGGGAAATCCGCCCCGATCGTCGTTGTCCGGCGAGTGCCGTGAGTGACAAATGATTCAGCCGGAACCGCTGTTCCGGGCAAGCTATATTTGTTTGGCTACGTCTGGCCTTGTCCAATGAGGCTTCTGGAACGTCGAGCCGGAAGCTCCCGGAACATACCCGGAACACGTGTTGGAATACGCAGACAGCCGCCGAACGGAATACCCAGCGCCCGATAGACGGTCTTGTCGCGCACGGCTGGAAGACAGCGATGATTCCATTTGCTACCCTTTACTTGGAGTCGGTAACAAAACCATGTCATCGTCACATAGCGGTTGAGCGTTGCTACGTGTCATGGCACGGAAGAAGATCAACAACGAATTGTGGAAAGCACTGCAGCCGCTGCTGCCGAAGGTGGAACGCTCACCGAAAGGTGGTCCCCAGACTGGACGACTGAGCCGCGCTAAACGGCATCCTGTTTGTCTTGCAGACCGGGATTCCGTGGGAGGATTTGCCGCAGAAACTCGGCTTCGGCAGCGGCATGACCCGCTGGCGTCACCTGCGTGACTGGCAAGTCAGCGGAGTCTGGGCGGGTCTGCATGTCGCTGCCGCCCATCGATGCTCGCCCGACTCCAATCGATCTGGTTGTGCTCGCGCAAACGGGTCAGCAGGGGAGTTTTGTTAGCCGCACTTAGATMGATTCGTTCGACCGCCCGTGTGAATCTCAACACCGGCCTGCACACGGAACGTCCGACATCCCCGCACGTCGATGAATTCAACCGGATGCATCGGCTCAAATGGAAGAGGCCCTATCCAGACGATGACTACACTCATCACCTCGTCGGTCACCAGGCACCCGACTCACCCCTCCTTGGCGAACATCGTTCTAGGCGAAGGGGGAAGCCTTCTGCCTCTTCTTGTCCTTCTCCTTCTTGACCACGCGACGAATCATGCTATCACTAACGCCAAATTGCCTTGYAAGGCGTGCCGTAGGGTCGCTTACCCGTTCACGCTTCAGTTGGTCATGGAGCTCTGCAATCWTCTCGTGGTCACCCGGCTTGAGCGTGGGTTCTTTCCCCCCGACAGCGGGTAACGATGCAGCATCTCGCTCTGGGCCTGTTTCTGTTTCCTCCTCGTCATAGACCAAGCCAAGCCGCTCCAAATACGCTATGGCGTCCTTACGAGTCAAAAGCGCACCCAAATCGACAGCGCCGACAGGGATGTACATGGTGTTAACCGGAACAAGCCGCGCAGCCCTATGCTCTTCTCGTAGTGCCTGAATATGGCCATMGACAATTCTATTGTGTTCGATCTTACGTTTGAGGATCATCTCTTCGGCCGCTTCCTTCACAAGGAGAGGTATCCAAAGTGGACGGTCCGACAGCTTTACATAAGCCGCCATGAACGAAGTAACGTCTTCTTCGGACATTGGATATTTCAGGGGAGGCAGTTTCTGCAATACCTTTGCAAACTCCTCCCGATCAGCTTTATCCAGCGGGAGAGGTACATCTGTGCCGGCGTACGGACTCGAAACGCCGGAGGGGTAGCTCTTGGCCCACACACAGTCAATGCCCGTCGGATTCTTGTCGATCGGGTAAACCGCTTTGGCGATTTCCTGGCAAAATCGCCAATAGCCGATCAGAGGGCCAGATGGTAGCTTGACGTGTCCTTGCACTTTATCCTCTATTATGGTTCACCGACTTGAGTGTCTTGTATTAACCGGTCGTACCTAGGCTGCTGCAATCTGAAGGAGATCGGCACCCTTCTTCAAATTGTCAAGGTAGTCAGCCCATTTCTGCATCATCACGATGCGGTCATCGATAAACTTCGTCCGATTGTAGGCTGTACCCAGTGCACCGGATACCTTGTGCGCAAGTTGGTGCTCGATCACTTCACTCGGAAAGCGCAATTGCTCATGGAGGATCGTACGCGCCATCGCCCGGAATCCGTGTCCCGTAATTTCTGTTTTCGTATCGAATCCCATCCGTCTAAGCGCAGCATTGATTGCAGCACCACTCATCGGTTTTTTGACATCCCGTCCTGGAAACACATGTTTTCGGTGGCCAGTTAGTGCATGTAACTCACGCAGGATTGCGGTTGCCTGCGAGGCAAGGGGCACCAGATGCTCAGTTTTTGTCTTGGAAACTGTATACCGCCACTGGCCTTCGTCGAGGTCGAACTGTGACCATTCAGCCGTACGCAATTCTCCCGGCCGAACGAACAGCAATGGGGCAAGACGCAACGCGCACTGAACCACGAACGTCCCTTGGAATCCATCTAGTGCGCGCAGGAGGCCGGCAACCTCGGTAGGCTCCGTGATGGAAGCAAAATGGGTATGTCGGGCTGCTGGAAGCGCTCCCCGAAGATCTGCGCTGACGTCACGCTCCGCTCTCCCAGTAGCCACAGCATAGCGAAAAACTTGTCCGCAGTTTTGATGCACGCGATGTGCCGTATCAAGCGCGCCGCGGCCTTCAACCMTGCGCAGCACCGCAAGAACCTCCGGGGCTTTGATTTCTGCGATCGCCCGGCCGCCGAGCCACGGAAACACGTCATTCTCAAGGCGCCCGATGATTTTGTCGGCGTGACTGGCGGCCCAGCCCGGCGCTTGCCTTGCAAACCATTCTCGCGCCACCGCTTCAAAGCTGTTTGCGGCACGCTCCACGCTCGCCGCTTTCTGCACCTTCCGCTCGATGCCAGGGTCGACACCGTTGGCGAGCAATTTTCGCGCATCGTCCCGACGCATTCGCGCTTCCTTGGCGCCTACCTCGGGATAAACACCGAGCGCTAATCGCTTTTCTTTTCCGGCGAATCGGTATTTGAACCGCCAATATCTACTCCMCGTTGGGGAAACTTCGAGATACATGCCGAGGCCGTCAGTCAGGCGGTAGGCTCGATCGCGAGGGCGCGCGTTGCGAACTTCGACGTCGGTCAAGGGCATTTCGGTCTCCGTGGGGGCATCAGCATGGGGGGCAACTAAAGTGCCCCCTAAGATGCCCCCTAAGATCCCTAGATGTCAATGGATAAGGCCGGATCACTTCAGAAACAAAAAACCCCGCAAGCCTTGATCTTGCGGGGTTCTCTGGGCTTTCCTAGACGAGCTAGAACATGTTTTTGGTGGACCGAAGGAGGATCGAACTCCCGACCTCTGCATTGCGAACGCAGCGCTCTCCCAGCTGAGCTATCGGCCCGTGACGAACGATTGTAGCTCAGTTTTTCGCGGCTGTTCAATCACGTTGCCATGCCCGCGTTGCCGGTCATGCCGCGCACCGTCGGCAGGTTCAACGGGCGGGCGGTGACCTCGCCGGAGGCGCGCAGCCACTGGGCCATCAGGTCCCAGATCGGTGGGCTGCCGCTCTGGCGGGCTTCTTCCGAGACGGGGGCCCAGCCGGCTACCTTGTAGGTCTTGGCGGCGTCGATGGGCTGGCCCTTGAGGCGCATCTCGGTGATGCGTTTTCCCATCGATGCGGTGGGGTCGATGGTGTATTGCAGGCCGCCCACGCGCACCATGTCGCCGCCTTGCTGGTAGTAGGGATCGGGATTGAACAGGTTGTCGGCCACGTCTTCGAGGATGGTCTTGATGGTCTCGCCGCTCATTGCGGTGACGGTGGTGTGAGGATACGTGATGGCGGTCTGGTCCATCAGGTGTTCCATGGTGATGGCCTGCCCGGGCAGCAGCGTGGTGCCCCAGCGAAAGCCCGGCGAGAAGGCGATCTCGGCGCCCTGCACATCCATCAGGCCGTCCAGGATCAACTGGTCGAACGTGCCGTTGAAATTGCCGCGGCGATATAGCAGGCCGCTGTTGCGCGCCAGCACTTCGCCGAGTTGCTTCTCATACGGCGCGCGGACCTTGGCGATGAGCGCGTCCATGGCGGGATCGGCGGCGAGGTAGTTGGCAAAGACCGGCAACAGGCGGTAGCGGAAACCGCTGACCTTGCCGCCCTTGACGTCGAAGTCGAGCACGCCGAGGAACTTGCCGTTGGAGCCGGCGTTGGTGACCAGCGTGGTGCCCCCGGCGTTGCTGACCGGCACCGGCGCCGGCATGCCGTCGTGCGTGTGGCCGCCCAGGATAGCGTCGAGCCCGCGCACGCGCGAGGCCAGCTTGAGGTCCACGTCCATGCCGTTGTGCGACAGCAGCACGACCACCTGCGCGCCCTTGCCGCGCGCCTGGTCGATGACCTGCTGCAGGTTCTCTTCCTGGATGCCGAAGGTCCAGTCGGGCGTGAAGTAGCGCGGGTTGGCGATCGGCGTGTAGGGGAAAGCCTGGCCGATGATGGCCACCGGCACGCCGTTCATCTCGCGGATCACATAGGGGTCGAAGACGGGATCGCCGAAGTCGTTGGTCTTGATGTTCTGCGCGAGAAAGGCGACCTTGCCCTTGAAGTCGCGCTCGACGATCTCGGTGACGCGCTCGGCGCCGAGGGTCATCTCCCAGTGCGGCGTCATCACGTCCACGCCCAGCGCCAGCGCGGCGTCGACCATGTCTTGCCCGCGCGTCCACAGCGCGGTGGCGGAGCCCTGCCAGGTGTCGCCGCCGTCGAGCAGCAACGCGCCGGGCCGGCTGGCCTTGAGCTGCTTGACCAGCGTGGCGAGGTGGGCGAAGCCGCCAACCTTGCCATAGCGGCGCGCGGCTTCGGTGAAATCGAGATAGGTGAAGGCGTGGGCCTGCGCGCTGCCGGGGGCGATGCCGTAGTGGCGCAGGAAGGCCTGCCCGACGAGGTGCGGCGGCTTGCCCGCGTAKCCGCCTRCGCCGAGGTTGACGTTGGGCTCACGAAAATGCAGCGGGCGCAGCTGTGCGTGGCAATCGGTGAAGTGCAGCAGGTGCACATTGCCGAAGCGTGGCACGTCATAGAGCTTGCCGGCGGCCTGCGCGGCTTGCGCGTCGGTGGCGGGAAAGGTCATGCCGCCGGCGCCGGCGATAGCCAGCACCTGCAGGAACTCGCGTCGGTTCATTGTCTCGTCCTGTGCATGTCATGCGCCGGTGTCTGGCTCTTGCGACCCGGCATCTTGTGGGCCATGTGGCCGGTGTGGTCGATGCGGCCGATATGGCCGATATGGCCGATATGGCCGATATGGCCGATATGGCCGATATGGCCGATATGGCCGATGTGGCTACTTCTGCGTTGGCGTGGCGTACCTGGCCAGCGCCGCGACTTCCTCTTCCAGCATCTCGCCGACCTCCTTCTGCACGACCTTGCCGTGGGCGTCGATCACGTACAGCTCGGGCAGGCCGCGGCGCTTGCCGAGCGCGGCGCGCAGCGCGGGCGTGTCCATCGCGGCCGGGAAGGTGTAGCTGTGCTTGGCGATGTAGGCGGTGGCGTCGCGAGGGTCCTTGTCGAGGCTGACCGCCAGCACCTGCAGCCCGCCGCGCGCGCCGCCGGTGCTCTCAAAGAGTTTTTGCAGGCGCGGGTTCTGCAGTGCGCAGAAGGGGCACCACGATGCCCAGACTTCCACCACCAGCGGCCTGCCAGCCAGGTCGGCGGGTGTCAGGACCCGGCCGTCGAGCAACTGCACCGGCGGCAGGCGCACGGTGTCGCCTATTTCCAGCGCGGTGGCCGCGCGGCTCCAGGCCAGTGCGGCAAGCAGCAGCACGCGCGCGCGCCGGAGGGAGCCTGCCATGCGGCTGGGTGTCATCGCGCAGCCTTACTGGTTGACCGGCGAGGCCGGGTCCAGCAGCAGCGCCATCACGTCGCGGATCTGCTGCTCGGTGAGGATGCCCTTGTGCCCGAAGCGCGGCATGTTGGAGCAGGCCGAGAACGCGCTGGAATCCCAGATCTTGCCCCAGGTGTACTTGAGCACCGCCTCGGAGTCGCCGCGCAGCTTGCCGTACTGGTACAGCGACGGGCCGATATTGCCAAACGAGATCTCGGCCTTGGTCATCTGGTGGCAGGCGTAGCAGTTGGCGCCGTTGGGGCTGCCGACTGCGTCGGAGAACTGCATGCCGCGGCCGTTCTGGGCGGTCTTCTCGCCTTCCTTCCAGTCGCCCAGCCATTGCTTGTCGGTGGGGTACTTGATCTGCTTGAATTCGGCGGCCTCGATCTTCCTGGCCACTGCGGCCGGCACCTTGGAGCGGTCGGGATAATCGCTGCAAGCCTTCTGCATGGCGTCGCGATCGAGCACGCCTTCGACCGTGGCGGGGCCCTTGGAGGTGAAGGAGCTTTCGATCAGCTTCTTCATGTCGGCGTCGCTGACGGCGGCGGCCTTGGCGGTGACGTTCGCGGGCTTTGTGGCCTTGGCCGGCTTGGCGCTGTCCTCCGCGTGAGCCATGCCACCCATGCAGGCCAGCATGGCGAACGCGACCAGCGTGCCTTGTGCGTATTTATGCGCTTGTTTCATCTCTGCTCTCCCTTCGCTCAGCGCTTCATGGCCGGACCGTCATACGTGCCGCCGTTCGCGTTCCTGGCGAGGAACAGGCTCAGCGCGGTGATCACGTCGGAGCCATAGGCGGGTTCGGGAAAGCGCTGCTGGCGCAGGCAGTCGTAGAGGCGGTGCTGCATCGAGCGTACCTCGCCCTGCGAGACGCGATAGGCGGGCCACGTGGTGTAGGCGGCTTGCGCGCCTTGCTTGGTCAGCAGGTTGGGCAATTCTTGCAGGCGGATGCGCTGGCCGTCCACGGCGTGGCAGGTGGCGCAGGCGAAGTCGTAGGCGCCGCCACGGTAGAAGAACATCTTCTGGCCGAGGGCGTACACGCGCTTTTCTTCGGGATGGTTCAGCTCCACGTTCATCTTGACGCCGCGCGACTCGCCGGCCACGAAGGCCACCAGGCGCTCGATGTCGGATGGCTTGCCAGTGGAGKCGAAGGGATTCTTCAGGGCCTCTTCCTGGGTCAGGCCCTGCAGCGTCACGCGGCAGTAGGCCAGGCGTTGCTCCAGGTCCATTACGCGCCCGGTGTCCTTGAACAGGCGCGGCAGCTCGGCGTAGGCACCCTTGGTCACGCCGGGGCCCTTGCCCAGGTCGCATTGTTCGAGCGAGGCGTTCTTGGGGCCGGCGGGTTTTTTCCAGAGTTCTTCGCCGGCGGCCTCCCACAGTTCCGCGGGGTTGCCCTCGGCGAGCATCTGCCGGTACTTGGCGATTTCCTCGGCGGTGCTGCCCTGGGCGTGCACCGCCGCGGCGGCGAGCGCCACGGTGCCGGCCAGCGCCAGCGCGGCGCCGGTGTGGCGGCGTCTGATCGTTTTCATGGGGCTTCTCCTCGGGGCCTCGGGAGCCTGCCGCCGTGTGGCGCCAGGCCGTGCGGGCCCATCTTATGGCTTGTCTTCCCGTTATCGGCGCCCGGTGCGGGCCGGCTCTTGCGCGGGTGCTGCTTACAACCTGTCTGCTTACAACCTGTATTTACGGCTTGCGTATTTACGGCTTGATGTAGGCATAGCCCTCATCGAACTGCAGTTTGGCCACTTCCACCACGCCAGCCTGTACCACCTTGGCTTCCATCAGCAGGCTGGACTCGGGAATCTTGCGCGCCATGAGCGTATTGCGGCAAACGCGGAACTCGACGCCGGAACTGGCCAGCGCGCCCACTGCGGCCTCGAAGGTGTTGCCGCGCGCGTCACGCGCGCCTTCCACGATGAAGTCCACGCCGTAGCCAAACGCCACCACCACGATCTTGGTATCCGGCGCGGCGTTCAGGTGGTTGCGCAGGTTGGCCATGGCGCGCACCGCCTGGTCCGTGCCTTCGGACAGCTGGTAGACCACCTTGACGCGCCCGCCCTTGCCGGCAGCCGCCGGCGCCGCTTGCGCCGCCGCCTTGGCGGCCAGGCCGATCGCCGCCAGCGCCGCCGTTGCTCGAATAAATGCTCGCCGCATGATTGCTATCCTTCCGGTCGCGCCCCCGCGCGCACCATGCGCCGGCCCGGGCCCGACATTCGACCTGAACCATAGCAGAGGATGCAGCCGTCCGCTCGCTCAGGCCGGTACCTGCCCATCACTTCACCGGAGCAGGCCGGATCAGGAAATGGTCGCTTCGTCGGTCCGCTTGTCGCCGCGGTTGTCGACCCAGGTCACCGTGACCTTGTCGCCCTTGGCGCCGCCCTTGAACTTGAAGTTCAGGAAGGGATCCTTGGATACCGCCGGGCCGAACTGCGCCTGGAATACGTCCTTGCCTTTGCACTGGGCCGTCACGCTCTGGATATGCCAGGCGGGAATGGTCTTGCCGGACGCATCCTTGCGCTGGCCGGTTTCCATGTCGTGCTTCATCAGGATCTTGACGTCGACCACACCGCCGCTCTCGGCGGCACGTACGCGCATCGGGTCTGCCATGTTCTTTCCTCTTTCAGGTAATGGTGGGGCGGGAAACCCGCCTGGATGAATGAGCGCGTGGCTCAGCCGCCGCAGCCACCCAGCGTCACCTTGATTTCCTTGGACGCCACGTACCATTTGCCGCCGGCCTTGACGGCGGCGTACACCATCGAGGTCTGGCCCATCTTCACCCGCGTGGAGACGAAGGGCTCGGTGCCGGCCGGGATGATGAAATCCGCTGCCAGCGTGTTGGGGTTCTTTTCCACCAGGATGGCKATCTGCTCGGTGCCAGGGATGTTGCTGGTCACGGCGACCGGCACCACGGCGCCGTTCTCGGCGATGTCGGGGGCGGTAAAGACAATGGCGGTGCTCTTCTCGGTGCCGCTGCCGCCAAATGCCTTGATGACGTCGGCCACGCTCTTGCCGTCGAAGGCGGTCTTGTTCCACTCCGCCGCCTGCGCCTTGCTGATCAGGCCGGTGGCGGCCATCAGTGCGAGCATGGAGGTGACCCGCAATACGTCTCGTCGTTTTGAATGCATTGTTTCCTCTTCTCCTGCGTTTTCCGTTCCGGCTTGGTTTTCTGTTGGCCTGCCGCGCATTTTTCGCGCCGCAGCGGGCGGTGCATTGCCGCCCTCGCACAGGGGCGCCGTCGGCGCCCCTTTGGTCCCGAAGCCGTAACCGGTCCGGGCAGGGCTTGCCCTGRCGTGCTTACTTGGCCGGGGCGCCTGCCAGCACCCACTCCACGACCGTCTTCAGGTCGGCGTCGCTCAACGCGGCATTGGCGGGCATCGGCACCGGGCCCCAGACGCCARCACCGCCGCTCTTGACCTTCTTGGTCAGCGTTGCCAGCGCGTTCTTGTCGCCCTTGTACTTGGCCGCCACGTCCTTGTAGGCCGGGCCAACCAGCTTCTTGTCGACCTGGTGGCAGCCCATGCAGGCGTTCTTGTTGGCGATTTCCTGGGCCTTGGCGGCATCGACTGCAGCGTTGGCCGAGGCGGCGCAAGCCAGCATCAGCGTTGCGATGACAAACTGCTTCATGGATATGCTCCGAACTTTGAAGAGCCGTGGGGACGGCGAAAAGCCCGCTCGCTGCCAGTGTTGCCTGTCGGCACGGCCGGCGCGGCGGCGCGCTGGCCGCGCCACGGGGCGGCCAGTCCGCTATTTTGCCTCAAGAATCCACCCCACCACGGTGCGCAGGTCGGAATCGGGAATCTGTGCCTGGGGCGGCATCGGCATGCTGCCCCAGGCGCCCTGCCCGCCTGCCCGGATCTTGTGGGCGAGCGCGTCCTGTGCATCCTGCCCCTTGTACTTGCGCGCGACCTCGGCAAAGCTCGGGCCGACCAGCTTGCGATCGGTGGCGTGGCAGGCCATGCACTGGTACTGGCTAGCCAGTTTCGCACCCGCCGTCTCGCCAGGTGTGGCCGAGATTGTGGCCGCGGGTGCGCTGGCGCCGGCAGCCCAGCCGCGCGTGGGCCCCACGGTGCGCTGTTGCGCCGCCAGGTCGCCGTGGGCATCGCGGGCATAGGCCGGCATGGTCGACACGATCTTGACCGTGGGCGTGCAATCCTTCATGCACGCCGTATTGCGCGTATCCGCCTGGCCCCGCCCGGGCCACAGGMCGTGCTGCAGGGTCATGCCATTGCGGTTCGGCATTTTTTGCTGCACTTCGGCGATATTGCCATCCGACAGCGTGAAGTCCGCCGGCACGATATCGCCCAGGTTGAGCAGGTAGGCCGTGACTGCGTAGACGTCGTCGGCGGACAAGCTCCGGGGCGCGTTCCATGGCATCGCACGGTGGATGTAGTCCCACAGGGTGCTGACCGTGCTGACCTTCATCAGCGTGGTGCGGTACGGCTGGTTGCCGGTCAGCGAGGCCACCCGGCCACGCTGGATATYCTCGGCGCTGGTGCCGCCGACGATKGGCGAGAACACCTCGTTGGACTCACCGAAGTCGCCATGGCAGGAGGCGCATTTGCCGTCCCAGATTTTTTGTCCCTGCGACACTGTGCCGCTGCCCTTGGGCAGGCCCTGGAAATCGGGCCGCACATCGATATCCCAGGCCTTGACCTCGGCCGGCGTGGCAGTGCGGCCGAGCGCCGCACGCGCGCTGGCGTCCGGCGCGGCGGCCATCGCCGCTTGCCCGCACAGCGCGGCGGCGATGGCGATCAGTGCCGCGCGCCCGGCGCTAGTCAACGTGGACATTGGATACCTCGCCGCCATCGGCCACCTGCCAGCTCTGGATGGCGTTGTTGTGATAGATCGAGCGCGCACCCCGCACCGCGCGCAGTTGCGCCAGGCGTGGCTGTACATAGCCGGTCTCGTCGATGGCGCGGCTCTGCAGGATGGCGGGGGAGCCGTCCCACACCCAGTCCAGGTTGAAGCGCGTCAGGCATTTGGACAGCACCGGCGTTTCCAGCCTTGCGGTGCGCCAGTTGCGCCCGCCGTCGACCGAGACATCGACGCGCTTCACGCGCCCGCGCCCGGACCACGCCAGGCCGCTGATGTTGTAGAAGCCGCGCCCCACCAGCTGCTGCCCGCCGGAGGGGGTGGTGATGACGGACTTGCACTCCTGGATCGAGGTGTACTGGCGCAGCATGCCGTCGGGCATCATGTCCACGTAGTGCACGGTCTCGTCCTTGGTGTTCCACGGCTGGTCGCCGAGCTCCAGCCGGCGCAGCCACTTGACCCATGACACGCCCTGCACGCCGGGCACCACCAGCCGCAGCGGGTAGCCGTTTTCGGGGCGCAGCATCTCGCCGTTCATGCCCCAGGCGACGATGATCTCGTCGGCCAGCGCCATCGGGATGGTGCKGGTCATGCCTGAACCGTCGCCGCCCTCGGCCAGCAGATAGCGCCCGCGCTTGAAGTCCGCGCCGGCATCGTCGAGCAGGACCTTGAGCGGCACGCCGGTGAACTCGCAGCACGACAGCATGCCGTGGGTGTATTGCACCGTGGGCACCGCCACGTTGCCCCATTCCATGCCGGTATTGGCGCCGCACTCGATGAAGTGCATGCGCGACACCGCGGGCAGGCGCATCAGGTCGTCCATGGTGTAGACGCGTGGCGCCTTCACCAGGCCGTTGATCATCAGGCGGTGGCGGGCCGGATCGATGTCCTGCCAGCCTTGATGATGGCGCTCGAAGTGCAGGCCGTTGGGCGTGATGATGCCGAAGAAGCCTTGCAGCGGGGCAAAAGAGACCGAGGCCGCCGATACCCGGGTCAGGCCCGGCGACTCGCGGCGCACCAGATTTTTCTCGAACGATGACGGCTGGCCGTAGGGATGCGCGGCAACCGGCTGGCCGAGCGTGGTGGCCCAGGGTTGCGGGGTGAGGATGGCGTCGTCACCGGCAGCGCCATCCGCTGCGCGGGCCCGGCTGGCGACGCCAGCGGCCAGCGCGGCTGCGGCGCCCAGGAAGCTCTTGCGCAGGAAGTCGCGGCGAGGGCTGTCGGACGCACCTACGCCATGCTGCGTGATGTCTTGCTGCAGCGAGGCGCTGACGAAATGCTCCGGCGCACGCACGATGCGCCCGGGGCGGCTCTGTTCCGGCACTGCGGTCTCCTCCGGCTCGCGCGTGCGGCGCCAGCGGCGCCGTCGGCGAGCCTGTTGTGGGTCAGCGCCCGCGCAAACGGACGGCTGCCGTCGAACCTTGGTGCGAGCGCTGCTGCCCTGGCGCCCGGCGCATTGCTCAGCGGCTGCGCCGGCGCGGTGCCGGGGTGGCCTGCGGCATGAAGCGATCGACCATGCTTGCTGGCAAAGCGTTGTCTTCCAGCCGGCTGGCGACCTGCACGCAGACCGTGCGGCACAGCTCGATCACGCTCTCGTCCTCGATGGCGTAGAACACGAGGTTGGCCTCCTTGCGGCGCGACAGCACGCCCGCGCGGTACATCGCGGTGAGATGGCGCGACACATTGGTCTGCGACGATCCCACCGTATCCACCACGGTGCCCACCGGCTTCTCGCCATCGCACAGGGCGTGCAGGATCTTCAGCCTGGTGGGCTCTGCCAGCAGGCTGAAATACCCCGACACTTTCTCGAACACGCGATCCATCTCATCCATGCCGTTCAATATATTCGTATATGCGTAATTGCGCATATAGTGTTTACCCCTTTGTGCAGTGCTTCCAGATTCAGGCTGCGCTGCAACCTCGAGGGCATAAGCAAAGCGCACCGTTGCCGGTGCGCGCCGTGACTGCCTTGGACTGCCGCGGGCTGCCTTCAGCCCAGCATGTCGGCCCAGATGGCATCCGCCCACGCCTGCGCATAGGTGCCTTCCAGCGCGTTGGGCGCCGCGGATAGCCCGCCCGACCCGGGCACCGTGACCATGGTCTTCTGCGCGGCATCGTAGCGATGCACGCTGGCGATATGGATGGCTTCGCGCTCTGAGGTGAAGCTGTAGCAGGTGTTGTTGTACAGCGGCTCGGGATTGGGCGCGTGGCCCGCTAGCAGCGACACGATGGCAGCGGCGGCCACCTTGCCATGCTGGTTGGCCATATGGCCCGATTTGGGCATCAGCGGCGCAATCTGGATGGCATCGCCCAGCACGTGGATATTGGGCGCGGCCTTGGATTCGAAGGTGAGGAAATCGACCTCGCACCAGCGGCCGTTGGCGGTGGCCAGCCCGCTTGCAACGGCGATGGCCCCGGCCCGCTGCGGCGGCAGCAGGTTGAGCACGTCGGCGCGCTCGTCGTCCTGCACCTCGAACTTGAGCGTGCGGGTGACAGGGTCCACATCGACGGCGTTGTACTGCGGCCGGTACTCGACCATGCCCTTGTAGCGCGTGGCCCAGACCTGCTTGAACAGTGCTGCCTTGGAGGTGACGTCGGGATTGGCGTCAAGGATCAGCACCTTGCTGCGCGGCTTGGCCCGTGTGAAGTAGTCCGCGACCAGGCAGGCGCGCTCATAGGGGCCGGGCGGGCAGCGATACGGCGCCAGCGGAATGCTGATGGCGAAGGTGCCGCCGTCGCGCATGGCCTCGAGCTGGCGGCGCAGGCCCACCGTTTGCGGCCCGGCCTTCCAGGCGTGCAGGATCTGGTCGCCGCCGGGCTGGGCAAGGCCCGGGATCTCGGCGCTGAGCACGTCCACGCCGGGTGAGAGCACCAGCTTGTCGTAGGCCAGCGTGCCGCCACCTGCCAGGCGTACCTCGCGGCGCGCGGCGTCGATCGCGCTGACATGGTCGCGCACGACCTTGACGCCGTGGCGCTTTGCCAGCGCATCGTAGGACAAGGTGATGTCGCCGATGCGCTTGCTGCCGGCGAGCACCAGGTTGGATAGCGGGCAGGACACAAAGCTGGCGCTGGGCTCGACCAGCGTGACCTCGATGCCCTGGGCGCTCCATTCGCGCAGGTAGCGCGCGGCGGTGGCGCCGCCATAGCCGCCGCCTACCACCACCACCTTTGCCTTGCGAGTCGCGGCCTGCGCGCCGAGCGTGCCGAACATGGCCGTGCCGGCTAGCGCGCCGAGAAATTCACGTCGTTGCATCTGGAAATCTCCTTGCCGGGTTGCAGGGTTAGCGCACGGCGGCGAACCAGCCCGCGATGGCCTCGATCTGCTGGTCGCTGTAGCCCTTGGCGATCTGCTGCATCACGGTGGCCTCGCGCTTGCCTTGCTTGAAGTCCTGCATCTGGCGGACCAGCTCGGACTGGTCGCGCCCGGCGAGTGCCGGCACCACGCTGCCCGCAGGCGCGCGGCCGGCCGGGCCGTGGCAACCGGCGCAGGCGGCGGCCCAATTGCGCGCCTGTAGCGCGGTGGCGTCGGGCGCCTGCGCGCGCGCGCAGGCTGGCAAGGCCAGCAGCGTCAGCGCCGTTAGCGCCATCAGCGCCGTCAGGGCAGCCGGTGTGGGGGTCTGGTTCATGGTGTTCGCTCCGGGGTCGCGCCGCGAGGGCGTGCCAACCCTAGCACAGCGCGGCGCGCGCATGTGATGCGAAATCCGCAGATCGAACTGCGCCGGCTGCTGCCAGGCGCGGGCAGCGGCCGGCAGCGTTGGCTGAATCGGGGTCGGAGTGAGCGCGGGCGCTGCGCGAAAGGCGGGAGCCTGGCGGGCCGCCTTTCGCGCGTGGCCGGTCAGGGCAGGTTACGGCCGGGCGGCAATGCCACC
This sequence comes from Cupriavidus sp. 01L46, assembly GCF_056399905.1. Taxonomy (NCBI): domain Bacteria; kingdom Pseudomonadati; phylum Pseudomonadota; class Betaproteobacteria; order Burkholderiales; family Burkholderiaceae; genus Cupriavidus; species Cupriavidus sp. 01L46. The sequence continues at coordinate 22,053 of NZ_JBFTSF010000044.1, read as the reverse complement.
GGCGAGGCGACGGGCGACGCCACCGGGCTGGTCGTGGCGCCGCCAGCGCCGTTGGGCGCAGCTTGCGCAGGCGCCGACTGCACCGGTGCGGGCGTACCAGATGTAGCGGGCGCCGCGTCTGGCGGCACGGTCCGCCCGGTGGAGGCAGCGTCGAGCCTGGCCGCCTCGGCTTCGGTCACATAGTCGAATGCCTTGACCACCTTGACCACGCCGCTGGCATTGCGCGCCACATCGGTGGCGCGCTCGCCCTCGGGCGGCGTGACCACGCCGAGCAGGTAGACGACGCCCTTCTCGGTGACGATCTTGATCGAGTTGGACGGCACGCCATCGGCGGTGACCAGCATGGTCTTGACCTTGCTGGTGATGAAGGTGTCCTCGCTCCTGGTGACGAACGACGGCGACGAGATGATCTCGAGCTCGTCGACCACCTCGCGCGCATTGGGCAGGCCCTTTACGTATTGCTCGATCTGCTGCTTGACCGGGTTGTCCTTGGCTTCGCCGGTCAGCAGCACCTTGCGGTTGAAGACCGACACGCTCACGCGGGCCTGGCCGTTGTAGCGCGAGTTCAGCGTGTTCTCGGCTTCGAGCTGCAGGCCGCGGTCGATGGTCTGGGTAGCGGTGGGCCGGCGGTCGGTGGCCATGGTCACGCCGCTGGCCATGCCGGCGGCGATGACCGGAAAGCAGCCGGCGAGCTGCGTGGCCGCGACCGTCAGGGCCGCCACCATGGTGGCGGTGCGGGCCAGGCGCGGCAGGTGCCCGGTCAGCCGGGCGGCGCGGGATTCACGCGGGTTGGGCAGAGTCGTCATGCGGTCCTTGCTGAAAGCGGTGAGGCAAAAATGGGCTGAGATAGCAAAAGGCGGCAGCACCGCGCGCGGCAGGCTCGGGTGGGCACAGGCCTTACCCCTCGCCCAGCAGCGCTTCGTCGATGCCATCGCACAGGCAATGCAGGGTCAACAGGTGCACTTCCTGGATGCGCGCCGCGCGCTCGCTGGGCACGCACAGGTGGACGTCGAATTCGTCGAGCAGGCCGGCGAGCTCGCCGCCGCCCTGGCCGGTCAGCGCCACCACGCTCATGTCGCGCTGCTTGGCGGCCAGCACTGCGGCGATCACGTTGGCGGCGTTGCCGGAGGCGGACATGGCGAGCAGCACGTCGCCCGGCTGGCCGAGCGCTTCCACCTGCTTGGAGAACACCACGCTGAAATCGTAGTCATTGCCGATGGCGGTGAGGATGGAGCTGTCGGTGGTCAGCGCAATCGCCGCCAGGCCCGGGCGCTCGCGCTCGAAGCGGCCGATCAGGTCGGCCGCGAAATGCTGGGCATCGGCGGCGGAACCGCCGTTGCCGCAGGCCAGGATCTTGTTGCCGCTGGTGAGCGCGCCAACCAGGCGCTCGATCGCCGCGGCGATGTGCGGCGCCATCACCGTGGCGGCCTGGCGCTTGGTCTCCGCGCTGTCGAAGAAATGCTGCTGGATGCTATCGATATGCATGGCTCGATCGGCCTTCTTGTTTTCAAACGCTTTTCAAATACGGCATGCGCCGCAAGATACCGCGCATTATGACGCAGGCGCCTGGGCTGCCTGCCGCTTCATTGCGCCGCGCCGGCATCGAACGCGTCGCGGATCCATTCGAGGCGGCCCGGCTCCAGCGCGACCACATCCAGCCGGCAGCGCGGCTCCAAGCCCTGCCCTGCCTGCGCCGCCAGGTAATGCGCCGCCGCCAGCAGGATGCGCCGCTGCTTGGCCGGCGTGACGCTGGCCGCCGCACCGCCAAAGGCGCGGCTGGCGCGCTGGCGCACCTCGACAAACACCAGCGTGCCGTCGGCCGCGCGCATGATCAGGTCGATCTCGCCGCCTTTGCAGCGATAATTGCGGACCACGAGCGCCAGGCCCTGCCTTTCCAGGTAGTCCAGCGCGCGGGACTCGGCCCGTGCTCCCCGCGCCTGCGTCGGCGACATCGTGGATTTGAATGATGGTTTCAACGGAAGTTCTCAAGCATGACTGACTGGATCTCCCTGGCGGCCGGCCAGTCCTACCCGTCCGGCACCCTGTATGTGGTGGCCACCCCGATCGGCAACCTGGCCGATCTCTCGCTGCGGGCGCTGCACGTGCTCGGCCTGGTCGACGCCGTGGCCTGCGAGGACACCCGCAACACCGGGCAACTGCTCACGCGTGTAGGCCTGCACCGCCCGTTGCTGGCGGTGCACGAGCACAACGAGCGCGAAGCGGCCGAGCGCATCAACGCACGGCTGGCGGCCGGAGAGCGCATCGCCTATGTGTCTGATGCGGGTACGCCCGGCATCTCGGATCCGGGCGCGCGGCTGGTGGAAGCGGCGCGCGCCGCGGGCCACGCGGTGGTGCCGCTGCCCGGCCCAAGCGCGACGGTGGCAGCGTTGTCGGTGGCGGGCGCGATGCTCGACAGCGGTGACGGCCGCTTCACCTTTGCCGGTTTCCTGCCGGCCAAGGCGCGTGCGCGCGCCGATGCCATCGCCAAGCTGGCCACGCTGGACCATGCCTGGGTGGTGTATGAGGCGCCGCACCGCATCGCCGACACGCTGGCGGCGCTGGCCGCCGCGCTGCCCCCCGGCCGGCGGCTGCTGATCGGCCGTGAGCTGACCAAGCTGTTCGAGGAAATCAAGGTGCTGCCCGTGAGCGAGGCGCCGGCCTGGCTGGCCGCCGATCCGTCGCGTGCCAAGGGCGAGTTCGTGCTGGTGGTGGAAGGGGCAGCACCCGCGGCGGCGGATGCCGGCCTGCCCGACGCCCGCGCCCGGCAGGTGTTGGGCCTGCTGCTGGCCGAGTTGCCGGCCAAGCGGGCTGCCAAGCTTGCCGCCGCCATTACCGGCGCGCCAACGGATGCGCTGTACCGGCTGGCGCTGGCCCAGCGCGCCGAGGGTGGCGCGGACGGTGCGGACGGTGCGGACGGCGAAGCCACGGAGTAGGCCGGAGGAAAGCGCGAGGCGGGCGCCGGCGGCGTCACGGACCTGGCTTGGCTGCATGGTCCGCGCCCTGGCTCAGCGGCTCTTGCGCTTGGTGGTCGCCGGCTTGCGCGTCTTGCGGGCCGTGCGCACCGGCTTGGCGGGATTCTCGGCCATCTCGGAACCGGTGGAGGCATCGTCGCCGCCATCGCCCGCATCGTCATCGCCCGGCGCGATCTGTGGCCCCAGCGCTGCCACCTCGGGGCGCGACAGGCGCCGGATCTCCACCTGGGTCGAGCCGTGTTCGGTAAAGCCGAGACGCTTGGCGGCGCCATAGGAGACATCGAGGACGCGGTTGCTGTGATACGGCCCGCGATCGTTGATGCGAACCACCGCAACCTTGCCGTTGCGCAGGTTGCGCACCAGCACCCAGCTGTCGAGCGGCAGCGAGGGATGCGCGGCRGTCATCGCGCGCATGTCGAAGCGTTCGCCATTGGCGGTCTTGCGGCCATGGAAGCCCCTGCCATACCAGGACGCCATGCCGCGCTGCTCAAAGGAGCCCAGATCGGGCCGCAAGCCTTCCAGCGAGCCCTGGCCGACGCCCTCGCCCAGCGCATCGTTGCCGCCGCCCCAGCGGAACAGGCCCCAGCCGTTGCCGTTGTCCTTCTGGGCATGATCGGTCGCCTCGCCCCTGGTGGCGTCATCGGCCTTGCCCTTCTTGCCGCTGTTTTTGTCACCCTTTGCCGTCTTACCCGGCTTGGCAGCCTTGGCACTTCCCGGGGTGGCGGCAGTGGGCATGCCCTCCTGCGCTTCATCCGCCGGCGGGATCGCACAGGCGGCCAGCGCCAGCGCGCACGTGGCGTGCAGGCACAGGCGGACGATCCGCCCGGGGCGGGAGAAATAGGGGGGTAACCAAGACATCGCGGGAGTCTAGCATCACGCAGTTACACCTATGGTCTTGATTATGTTACGAATTGTCTGTAACACGCGGCAAAAGCCGTACCCGATTCGGCGGCGGTCGGGCGCAATGCCAGTCCTGGCAAGGCTTTCACGGTGTGATGCTCGCACGGCTTCATGGCTTGGCCGTRCTGCCGGGCGCAGCACGTTCCAGTGTGCCCGACGCTACAATGCGAGGACGATTCCAATCGCGGGCCGTCCCGGCGGTTGCGCCCCTTGTGGCGCATCAGGCGCCCGTGTCTTCCGCGGCTTTCGCGATATCCCGCGTTCCCCCACCTGAATTCCGCTCCATGCAAGTCCTCTTGATTCCCGTGACGCCCTTCCAGCAGAACTGCGCGCTGCTGATCGACGAGACCACCGGCCGCGCCGCGGTGACCGATCMCGGCGGCGACCTTGACCGCATCCATGCCGCGGTCAAGGAGCACGGCGTGACGCTGGAGAAGATCTTCCTCACCCACGGCCATGTGGACCATTGCGCGGGCGCCGCGTCGCTCGCGCGCGAGCTTGGGATCCCGATCGAGGGGCCGCACGAGGACGAGCGCTTCTGGATCGAGCAATTGCCCGAGCAGACGCGCCGCTTCGGCTTTGGCCACGCCGAGATCTTCGAGCCGCAGCGCTGGCTCGACACGGGCGACACCGTGCAGTTCGGCAGCGAGACGCTGGAGGTCTACCACTGCCCGGGCCACACGCCCGGCCACGTGGTGTTTTTCTCGCGCGCCAACCGGCTTGCTATCGTGGGCGATGTGTTGTTCGCCGGCTCGATCGGCCGCACCGACTTTCCGCGCGGCAACCACGCTGACCTGATCCGCTCGATCCGCACCCATCTGTGGCCGTTGGGCGAAGACGTCACCTTCGTCCCCGGCCACGGGCCCGTCTCCACCTTTGGCGAGGAGCGCAAGCACAACCCGTACGTGGCTGACCACCTGATCGATGTGGCCTAGTGGCCTGGCAGGCTAGTGGGCCAATGCCCGCCGCCGGCTTTTCTCGAACCTCATTCCCAAGGCAGGCCATGGCCAAGCAACAGGCACCCGACACCCGCCCCGAGATCTATGTCAGCACTGACGTGGAGGCCGACGGCCCCATCCCCGGGCCGCACTCCATGCTGTCGTTCGCCTCCGCCGCGATGTTGGCGGACAAGACCGTGCTGAGCACCTTCTCGGCCAACCTGGAAACGCTGCCGGGCGCGGCCGGGCATCCGGCGCAGATGCAGTGGTGGCAAACCCAGCCGGAAGCCTGGGCCGCCTGCCGGCGGGACCTGGAGCCGCCCGAGCGGGCCATGGTGCGCTACGTGGAGTGGGTGGAAAGCCTGCCTGGCAAGCCGGTCTTCGTGGCCTTTCCGGCTGGCTTCGACTTCACCTGGATGTTCTGGTACATGATGCGTTTTGCCGGCCGCTCGCCGTTTGGCTGGGCCGCGCTCGACATCAAGACGCTGGGCTTCGCCTTGACCGGGCTGCCCTACCGCAAGACCGTCAAGCCGGCGCTGCCGGCCGAGTGGAAGGACCCGCTGCCGCACACCCATGTGGCGCTGGACGATGCGCTGGAGCAAGGCGCGCTGTTCTGCAACATGMTCACCGCGCTGCGCGCGCGGGAGGCCGCGCTGGCCGCCGCGCAAGCCTTGGCCGAGAGCGACGGCGCGCCACCGGCTCCCACGGCCTGAGCAGGCCGGCCTGCGGATTGCCCGCGCCTTGCGCCGGCCTCGCATCCTGGGCCACGCCAGCTATAGTTAAGACGTATATGGCATCCGAACTCGCCCCGTTTCAGGGCTGCCGCGGCGCCACGCCATATACCGCTTGCAAGGCCTCGCGAGCCAAGCCCAGGAGGTGTCGCCCATGCGTTTCCATCCCAACCTGCACTTGCGCCAGATGGCCGGCCGGTTGCACTGGCCGCACGTGACCTCATCCTCGCGCGAGTCCACCCGATTGCATTCCCTGGAGGACGACGCCGACGTCGCCAAGGCCACGGTCTACGTGAGCGCGGTGACGCTGGTGATCCTGCTGGTGGTCCTGGCGGCAATCGCTTTCGGCCAGGAGGCCATGCACTGGCTGGGTGTTCCTTAGACGATCCGCCTGAAGCAGTTCAGCCTCCCTGACCGGGCCGGCCCTCACCTAGGTGGGGGCCGGTTTTATTCCGGGGCCAAGGTTTGCCGGCGCCGGCTCAGGCCAGCAAGGGGGCGACGTTCTCGGGCGGGCGGCCGATGGCGGCGCGGCGGTTGCGCACCACCAGCGGGCGTTGCAGCAGGATGGGGTGGTCGGCCACCGCGCCCAGCACCTCGGCATCGGTCAGGCCCGGATCGGCCAGGCCCAGCTCCTTGTAAGGCGCTTCGTTGTCGCGCACCATCTCGCGCACCGGCACGCCCAGCATGGTGTGGAGCTGCTTGAGCGTGGACAACGTGGGCGGCGTCTTAAGGTATTCCACGATCTCCACGGGCTCGCCCAGCCGGCCAGCGGCTGCCTCGACCAGCGCAAGGGTTTCGCGCGACTTCGAGCAACGGGGGTTGTGATAGATGGTGATCATGGTGGCACTCCTGGTTCGACCGATGCCCCGGCGCCGGGGCTGAAACCCGCACTATACAAGCGGCGTAGCCCGCCCGCACGCCCCCCGAGAGGTGGCATATCGGCTCAGGCCGGGCTTTGCTTTTCCGKCGCCAGCCGCAGCAGGGCCGCCACGGTGGCACGCAGCCCGGCGCGCAGCGGCTTGTCGTGGCGCAGCACCAGCGCCAGCGTGCGCGCCAGCGGTGGGGCCAGCGGGCGCACGGCGATCCGCGCGCGCGGCTGGCCCGGCGGCAGCGCCATGCCCGGCAGCACCGAATAGCCTAGCCCGGCACCCACCAGCTCCTTGATCGCCTCGACGCTGTCGAGCTCCATCACCGGGCGTGCGCTGATGCCGGCGCGCAGGAACCACTCGTCCACCAGCCGGCGCGTATTGCCACCGGGCGAGAACAGCACCAGCGGCCGGCCGGCCAGGTCGGCGGGCGTCACGGTAGCGGGCAGCGGCGCATCGTCGGCGGGGCCAATGGCMACGAACGGGTCTTCCAGCACAGGCGTGATGTCRAACATCCGGCCAGAGGCYGGCAACGTCACGAAGGCCAGATCGAGGGCGTTGTCCTCCACCCCTTTGAGCGCCTCGCCGGTGTTCTCCGTGCTGACCACGATCTCCAGCGCCGGCATGGCGCGGCGCAGGTCGCGCAGCACGGCTGGCAACAGGTAGATGCAGGCGGTGGCGCCGGTGCCCAGCCGCACCCGGCCGACCACCCCACCGGCGTGGCGCGCCATGCTGTCGTCCGCGGCGGCCAGCGCGCCGGCCACGCCGCGCGCGTGCGCCAGCAAGTCCTCGCCGGCGGTGGTGGGCAGCACATGGCGCCCCACCCGTTCGAGCAGGCGCAGGCCATAGCGCTGCTCCAGCTGGCGCACCTGCAGGCTGACGGCCGGCTGGCTCAAGCCGAGGCGCTCGGCCGCCGCCGAAAAGCTGCCGAGATCGCAAACCAGCGAAAAGGCCTGCAGGAAGTCGGGATTGAGATGCCGCATGCCAAAGAATTTCTTATGCGCTGCATAAGTCAGCGAAGCTTCCTTTATAGCATCGGCGCAAGTTAAGGTAGCAGCGTGCCCTGGCCCTTGCCACCGCCGGGCAGCTTGCTGCAACACGGCTCTCATCCACGTATCGCTTTTCCTCCGGCATCGACTGCGCTCGAACCGGTTCACCCGCCCAGACCGCTCGCCGCGCCAGCATCATGAAAGCCCCTCTCGCCACACTCAGCGCCGCCACCGCCACGCCGATGGCGGTGGCCAATGCCACCGCCGCCGTCCAGGCCTGCGCCAGCCCGTCGATCCGCGACGCCACCGCTGCCGACATCCCCGCCATCCAGGCTATCTACGCGCACCACGTGCGTCACGGCCGCGCGTCGTTCGAAGAAGTCGAGCCGGGCGTGGACGACATCCGCCTGCGTCACGCCGAGGTGAAACGCCAGGGCCTGCCCTACCTGGTGGCCGAACGCGGTGGCGAGGTGCTGGGCTATGCCTACGCCAGCGCCTACCGCACGCGCAGTGCTTACCGTTTTGCCATTGAGGATTCGGTCTATATCGACGAGCGCTATCGGGGCCAGGGCCTTGGCCTGGCGCTGCTTGCCGCACTGGTGTCGCGCTGCGAGAGCGGCCCGTGGCGGCAGATGGTGGCGGTGGTGGCCTGCACCGCCAGTGGCGAAGGCGCCGGCTCGCTGGCCTTGCACGAGCGGGTGGGCTTTCGCACCATCGGCCGGCTGCAGTCCGTCGGGTTCAAGCACGGGCAGTGGATCGATACGGTGCTGATGCAGCGGTCGCTGGGAGATGGGGACGAAACGCCGCCGCTGGAGCGCGCGGCCAGGCCGTAAGACCTGGCCGGCACCAAGCCGGCAGACAGCCGATCCACCTGGATTAATTCTCTTCAAGAATTTTAGGTTGATCTGCTTTGATACATATATTCGTCAAGCGCATGATCTTGCGATCAAGGCTGACGAGAGGGCGCGGCGAGCGCCTGCCCCCTCTTGTAGTCCCAGGGCTTATATCGGCCCCGGGACCATGACGGATCAACCGATCAGATCCGACAGCGCCAGCGCCACCACCTTGGTGGCACGGTTCAGGTCGTTCAGGCGCAGGTTCTCGTCCGAGTTGTGGCCGCGCGCTTCCATCAGCGTGCGCGGGCCGGCGCCGTACAGCACAGTGGGGATGCCGTACTTGGTGTAGTGGCGGGCATCGGTGTAGAGCGGCACGCCTTGCACCGGGATCTCCACGCCGAACACTTCCTCGGCACKGCCCTTCAGGGCGCCGATCAGCTTTTCCACGCCCGGCAGTTCCGACAGCGGCTCGGCCAGGATGATGCGCTCGACCTTGACCTCGATGCCCGGACGGTCCTTGGCGGCCTTCTCGACCACGGCGCGCAGCTCGCCTTCGGCGTCGAAGCCGATTTCCTCGGGGATCATGCGGCGGTCGACGCGGAAGGTCACCAGGTCAGGCACGACGTTGGTGTTGATGCCGCCCTTGATCAGGCCGACGTTCAGCGTGGCCGTATCGATGCCCAGCGTCTTCGACTTGCGCGTGGCCAGCTCGGCACGCAGGCCATAGATGGCTTGCAGGATGTGGGTGGCGGCTTCGATCGCGTCCACGCCGGTGTGCGGCATGGCGGCGTGGCCTTGCTTGCCCTTGACCGTCACTTCCACGTGCAGGCAGCCGTTGTGGGCCGAGGTGATGCCGTAGGAGAAGCCAGCCGAGATGGCGTAGTCGGGCTTGCTCAGGCCCTGGTCGAGCAGGAACTTGGGACCGATGTCGCCGCCGGTTTCCTCGTCGTACGTGAATTGCAGTTCCAGCGTGCCGTTGAGCTTGGCGCCTTGCTTTTCGGCTTCCATCAGCGCCAGCACGGCGTACGTGTAGGTGGCGAAGTCCGACTTGGACACCGCCACGCCGCGGCCGTACATGACCGGGCCGTGCTCGCTGTCGGCGATCTCGCCGCCGTACGGGTCCTTGGTCCAGCCCAGGCCCGGAGGCACCACGTCGCCGTGGGCGTTCATGGCGATGGTGGGGCCGCCCGTGCCGAAGGTCTTGCGCACCAGCAGGTTGGTGGCGCTGATCATGCCAGCGGCCTTGACCAGCTCGTCCGGCACCTTGTGCGCTTCGACCTTGAAGCCCAGGCCTTCGAGCAGCACCTTGGCGCGCGCGCCGTGCGCGTCGCAATCGCCCGGCGGGTTATCCGACGGCACCTTGACCAGTTCGGCGAGGAAGGCTTCCTGCGCGGGACGCTGGGTGTCGATGTAGTTGGTGAGCGTGGTCTGCAGCGGGTTCACGTTGTCTCTTGCGGTCATGTTGATTCTCGAAAAAGTCTCTCAGGATGGCGGATGCGGGCGCTTTACGGCTGCCGCGCGGAATGCTTGTCGAAATGCTCGACGAAATCGCTGAACACGGCAGCCGCGCTGGCGGCGTCCTCCGCGGTCATGATCTCGGTGGGGTGATGGCTGATGCCACCGTTGCCGCAGCGCACAAACAGCATCGCGACATCGGCAATGGCCGCGATGGCCATGGCGTCGTGGCCGGCGCCGGAAGGCAGGTGCCGCACCGGCAGCCCCTGGCGGGCGATGGCATCCGCCCATTGCTGTTGCAGCCAGGGCGCGCACGGCACGCTGACAGCCTCGTGGGTCTTGCGCAGCTGCACGCGCACATTGCGCCGGGCGCACACGCGCTCGATTTCCGCCAGCACGTCGTTCACGGCAGCCTGGCGGATGGCGTCTTCGCCGGCACGGATGTCGATGGAGAAGACCGCGCGGCCCGGCACCACATTGGCGGCGCCGTTAGGCACGTTGAACTGGCCGATCGTGCCGACCAGGCCCGGCAGGCCGCCGCAGCGGCGCTCGATAAACAGGCCGATCTCGGCGCCGGCCATGGCGGCGTCGCGGCGCATGTCCATCGGCACGGTGCCGGCGTGGCCAGCCAGCCCTTCGAGCTCCACGATAAAGCKGGTGGCGCCGGAGATCGCGGTCACGACACCCAGCGGCAGCCCTTCGTTGAGCAGCACCGGACCTTGCTCGATATGGACTTCCACGAACGCCAGCACCTGCTCGCGCGCATGCGCGGCGGCGGGCAGGCCGGCGGGATCGAAACCTGCCGCGCGCATCACTTCGCGCATGGTCTTGCCCGAGTCGTCCACGTTGTCGAGCACATTGGTGTCGAAGGTGCCGGCGATGGCGCGGCTGCCCAGCAGCGTGGCCTTGAAGCGCACGCCCTCYTCCTCGGCAAARCCGACCACCTCGATGGCGAACGGGAAGCGCTTGCCCTGGCGGTKCCACTSSGCCACGCAGGCAACCGGGAGGATCACGCCGAGGTTACCGTCATAGCGGCCGCCATCGCGCACGGTGTCGAAATGCGAGCCGGTGAGCAGCGCGGGCGCATCGGGCGCGGTGCCTTCGTAGCGGCCGATCACGTTGCCGGCCGCGTCGCGGCGCACCGTCATGCCGGCAGCCTGCATCCACTCGGTGAGCTGTGCGGCGGCGCCGTGGTGAGCCTCGGTGAGATAGGTGCGGGTGAGCATGCCGGGCTGCTCGGTGTGGACGGCCAGGGTATCGGCCCAGGCCATGATGCGCGCCCCGGTTTCGGTAGCGGGCGTGAGGGTTGCTGCCATGCGTGTCTCCTGCTGGTAGTGCGCGAATGCGGGTGGCGCCGGATCATGCAAGCCCCGCGCCAGCGGTGCCTCGGGTGCCGGGCCGGCGCTGCCGGACCATCCCGGTGCGCCGTGACTCTCGTGCGAGAGCTCTATTTTGTGCGATTCATGGTAGCACAGTGAATTCAAAAATTGCATACAAAAATGATATGCACTATATTGGCTTCCACGTTCCGACAATGCGCTGCGGACAATCCGTTCCGGACAGCGAGTTGCGTGGATTCCGCTCCAACAAGAGGGCGAGTCCACGATGCGGCGCAGCCCTCACCCGGCAACGCGCACGGCACGTCAGGCCGGCTGTCCCGCCACGCGGGCAACCGGTAATTCCTGCAGCAATGACAGGATGCGCCAGCCAAAGTCCAGGACGCGTCCGCATGGAGACAACGATGCACCCAGCAGTCCAGCAACGGCCGGATTCCGGCCGCCCGCAAGCCGCCTTCTCCCGCTTCTCTCGCTTTTTCCGATCCCTGTTTGGCCAGGTCCTTGTCGCCCTGGTGCTCGGGACTGCGCTCGGGCTGTTTTTCCCMGAATTTGCCGCCAAGCTCAAGCCGCTCGGCGATGCCTTTATCAAGCTGATCAAGATGCTGATCGGCCCGATCGTGTTCTGCGTGGTGGTGGCGGGCATCTGCGGTGCCGGCGAGCTCAAGAAAGTGGGCCGGGTCGGCATCAAGGCCGTGCTCTATTTCGAGGTGGTCACCACCATCGCGCTGGCGCTGGGCATCGCGCTGGCCTACATCTTCCATCCCGGCACCGGCATGAACGTGAACCCGGCCTCGCTCGACGCCTCGGCCATGTCCGCCTACGTGGACACCGCCGAGAAGGTCAAGAGCGCGGGCATGGTGGACTTCCTGCTCAAGCTGATCCCCAGCACGGTGATGGGCGCGTTCGCCAGCGGCGACGTGCTGCAGGTGCTGCTGGTATCGATCCTGTTCGGTTGCGCGCTGTCGCTGGTGGGTGAGCGCGGCCAGCCGCTGGTGACAATCATCGATACCTTCTCGCATACGCTGTTCAAGATGATGGGCTTCATCATCAAGCTGGCGCCGCTGGGCGTGCTGGGCGCGGTGGCCTTCACCGTGGGCAAGTACGGCATCGGCTCGCTCAAGCAGCTGGGCTACCTGGTGCTGGTCTTCTACGGCGCGGTGGCCTTGTTCGTGATGGTGGTGCTGGGCACGGTGATGCGCCTGTGCGGCTTTTCCGTCTTCAAGCTGATCCGCTACCTGCGCGCCGAACTGCTGGTGGTGCTGGGCACCGCATCGTCCGACAGCGTGCTGCCGCAGGTGATGAAGAAGCTGGAATTCCTCGGCATCAAGAAATCGGTGGTGGGCCTGGTGATCCCCACGGGCTACTCTTTCAACCTGGATGCCTTTTCGATCTACCTGACGCTGGCTGCCGTGTTCATCGCCCAGGCCACCAATACKCCGCTGGCGCTGGGCGACCTGCTCGGCATCCTGGCGGTGGCGCTGGTCACCTCCAAGGGCGCGCACGGCATCCCCGGCTCGGCCATCGTGATCCTGGCGGCCACGCTGTCGGCGCATCCGGCCATTCCCGCCATCGGGCTGGTGCTGGTGCTGTCTGTGGATTGGTTCATCGGCATTGCCCGCGCGGTCGGCAACCTGATCGGCAACTGCGTCGCCACCGTCGTGGTCGCCGCCTGGGAAAAGGATATCGACCGCACGCGCGCCCACGACGTGCTCAACGGCAGGGTCGACGCCAGCGACCTTGACGCGGGCTTTGCCCCGGCGCCGCACGAGGCCGCCCTGGCCACCCCCGGGGCATCCCCGCTGCCCGGCACGGCCGCGGGGCGCTAGAATCTCGGGATTCCTCCTACCGAGACGCTGCGCAAGTGCGCAACCATGCCTGAGCATATCGACCCTGCCATGACCGCCGAAGCGATCGCCGAAGACATCGTCGCGGCGATCGTCTCGCACCGCCTGCCGCCTGGCACCAAGCTGCGCGAAGAGGCCCTGGCCAGCGTCTACCGCGTCAGCCGCACCAAGGTGCGCGCCGCGCTGCTGATGCTGTCCAAGGACAAGCTCATCCAGATCGTGCCGGACAAGGGCGCCTTCGTGGCCAAGCCCAGCGCCGAGGAGGCGCGCGAAGTGTTTGCGGTGCGCCGTATCCTGGAGGCGGCGCTGGCGCGTGAATTCGTGGCGCGCGCCACCGCCGCCGACTACAAGCGCATCGACCGGCACCTCGTCGCCGAGAAAAAAGCGCTGGGCGGCAGCGATGCGCATGTGCGCACCCGCCTGCTCAGCGATTTCCACATCATGCTGGCGGACGTGGTGGGCAATGGCGTGCTGACCGGCATGCTGCAGGAGTTGTCGTTGCGCAGCGCGGTGATCACCATGCTCTACCAATCCCGCCGCGACGCCGCCTGCTCCTCGGACGAGCATCGCGACTTCATCGAGGCCGCCCGCGCGGGCGACACCGAGCGCGCGGTGACGCTGATGGTGGAGCACCTGAACCACGTCGAGGCGGCGCTGCATTTCGAGCAGGTGCCCGCCGCCCGCAGCAAGGACCTGGTGACGGCGCTGCTGGCCTGAGCCCGGCATGCTGCAGCGCGCTTGACCCAGGTCAATGCGCGCCACGCGTCTTTGCATCATCATCGACCTCGTCATGAAGCTGCGGGGGCGCGCTTCATGACACACTGGCCCGTCCATCGCGGACGGCAGCCCGCACGCCGGCTTGGGTGCGGGCTTTTTCTTTTGCGCGCCGCGCGCGCCGTCATTGCCAGATCCGCGCGTGATCGAATCACGGCTTCGGAGTAGGATGTCGGAGGCCCAAGTCAGAGGCCGCTTAAAAGATAAATGGCAAAAGACAAAAGCCAGGAGACAGACATGATCCGTTCCAGCCGTCCGGTGGCGATGCCCGAGGCATCGCCAGAGCCAGCCCGCGCCATCCTGCTCCCCGATTTGCCGTCCCTGGCGCCCCCGCCATCCGTGCGCCCGCGCGGGCGCGGCTGAGCTTCCCGCCCGACTCCCGTGCCGGGCCATCCGCTTTCATCATCCAACCCATCCTGGTGAGGGAAACCCATGTCCAACGCGTTCAAAGATGACGTCCTGGCCGGCAAGGTCGTGTTTATCGCCGGCGCCTCGTCCGGTATCAACCTGGGCATCGCCCGGCACTTTGCCAAGGCGGGCGCCAGGCTGGCACTGGTCAGCCGCGACCCCGAGCGCATCGCCGCGGCGGCGGCCAGCATCAACGATGCCGGCGGCAGTGCATTCGGCATGGCGGCCGATGTGCGCGACTACGCCGCGGTGGAGGCGGCGCTCGCGCGCACGCGCGACGAGCTTGGCCCGATCGATATCGTGATCTCGGGCGCGGCCGGCAATTTTGTGGCGCCGGCGCTCGGCATGTCCGCCAACGGCTTCAAGACCGTGGTGGACATCGACCTGATCGGCACCTTCAATGTCTTCCGCGCCTGCTTTGCTTTTCTCAATGCGCCGGGCGCCTCGCTGATCGCCATCACCGCGCCGCAGGCGGTCAACGCGATGATGTTCCAGGCCCACGTATGCGCCGCCAAGGCCGGCATCAACATGCTGGTGAAATGCCTGGCCATGGAATGGGGCCCGGCCGGCGTGCGCGTCAACGCTATCTCGCCCGGTCCCATCGCCGGCACCGAGGGCATGGCGCGGCTCGCGCCCACCCCGGAAATGGAGGCGCGCTTCAAGGCACGTCTGGCGCTGCGCGACTACGGCGACAAGGACGATATCGCCAATACCGCGCTGTTCCTGTCCACCGACAACGCTCGCTATATCACCGGCACCATCGTCGACTGCGATGGTGGCAGCAAGCTGGGCGACGCGTCGGCCGACGCACTGCATCCGCCCAAGGCGCCTGGCAAGGCGGCCTGAGCCGCGCGGCGCTCCACACGCTCAAGCATTCGCGCATTTGTGCATTTGTGCATCAGAACACCTACGACAAGGAGACACCTATGACTTCACCCGTGCTCTATCACGCCGCCGAGGGCGTGGCCACCATCACCCTGAACCGCCCCGACGTGCTCAACGCCCTCAACAGCGCGCTGATGCTCGAGCTGCGCGCCGCCGTCGAGCGCGCCGCGCAGGACGAGGCGGTGCGCGCGGTGGTGCTGACCGCCAATGGCCGCGGCTTTTGCGCGGGCGCCGACCTGGCCGGGCGTGAGCCCGGGCTGCAGGATTCGGGCACGCTGCTGCGCGAGCGCTATCACCCGATCATCCTGGCGCTGCGCAATATGCCCAAGCCTGTCATCACCTCGGTCAACGGCGTGGCGGCCGGCGCCGGCATGAGCCTGGCGCTGGCCGGCGACGTGGTGCTGGCCGCGCGCTCGGCATCGTTCCTGCAGGCGTTCTCCAAGATCGGGCTGGTGCCGGATGCCGGCAGCACGTACTTCCTTCCCCGCTACGCGGGCGAGATGCGGGCGCGCGCACTGGCGATCCTGGCCGAGAAGATCGATGCGGAGCAAGCGCATCGCATCGGCCTGGTGTGGCAGGTGCATGAGGACGACGCCCTGCCGGCCGAGACGGCCAAGCTGGCCGCCCACCTGGCGCAGATGCCCACCTTTGCCTACGGCCTGATCAAGGAAGCACTCAACGCCAGCCTGGAGAGCGACCTGCCGGCGCAACTCGAACGAGAAGCCACGCTGCAGTCGCGCGCCTCGAAGAGCGAGGACTTCAAGGAAGGCGTGGCGGCGTTCCTGGAAAAGCGCAAGCCCGCATTCAAGGGCCGCTGACCGCCTGGCGCCCCTCTCCTGCTTGTGCGAGAGGGGCCCGGGGAGAGGGCCGGCCCTCACAGAATCGATCCGCCGCCAACCACCGGCAACCACCGGCAACCACCGGCAACCACCGCTGACCACGCACCGCACCACCAATTCGAAACCAGGAGACGCGCATCATGCTAGGCCTCATGCAAGACCGTCCGTTGCTGATTTCCTCACTGATCGAGTATGCCGCGCAGTACCACCCGCTGCAGGAGATCGTGTCGCGCACGATCGATGGCGGCACGGTGCGCTCCAACTACGCGGAGGTGCACCGCCGCGCAAAGCGGGTCGCCAGCGCACTCGTCGGACCCGGCGGACTTGACGTAAAGCAAGGSGACCGCGTCGGCACGCTGGCGTGGAACACACACCGGCACCTGGAGCTGTACTTTGGCGTGTCGGGCGCGGGTGTGGTGCTGCATACCGTCAATCCGCGCCTGTTTCCCGAGCAGATCGACTACATCATCAATCATGCGGAAGACCGCGTGCTCTTCTTCGATCCCTGCTTCGCGCCGCTGGTGGCGCAGCTCGCGCCGCGCCTGTCCAGCGTCAGGCACTACGTGGCAATGACCGATCGCGCCGGCACCGATGCGCTCGGCCTCGCCGGCAAGCTGCCCAGTCTGCTGTGCTATGAAGACCTGGTCGAGGCCGGCAGCGAGGACTACGCCTGGCCGCAGTTCGACGAGCGCACCGCGTCGTCGCTTTGCTACACATCGGGCACCACCGGCAACCCTAAAGGCGTGCTGTATTCGCATCGCTCCACCATGCTGCACAGCCTCAAGGCCTGTGCGGTGTGGCTGATGCTGTTCCAATACCTGGATGCGCATCCCGAGATCGATCCGCGCTCGCTCGGGCTGAAGCTGGCCGGCGTGGGCGGCTCCGCCGCGCCGGCGGCGATGATCGAGCGCTTCGAGCAGCAGTTCGGCGCGCGCTTCGTCCAGGGCTGGGGCATGACGGAGACCAGCCCGATCGGCGTGATCAGCACGCTTTTGCCCAAGCATCAAGCGCTGGGCACGCAGGAGCAATTGAAGGTCAAGCTCAAGCAAGGCCGCGCGCTGTGGGGCGTGGACCTGCGCATCGAGGACGACCAGGGCAACGCGTTGCCGCACGACGGCCAGGCCTTTGGCCGGCTCAAGGTGCGCGGGCCGTGGATCGCCTCGGCGTACTTCAAGGCAGAGCACGACGCGCTCGACGCCGACGGCTGGTTCGACACCGGCGACGTCGCCAATATCGATGCCGACGGCTATGTGCAGCTGGTGGATCGCGCCAAGGATGTGATCAAGTCCGGCGGCGAGTGGATTTCTTCCATCGACCTGGAGAATGCCACCATGGGCCATCCCGCCGTGGCCGAAGCCGCCGTCGTGGGCGTGCCACATCCCAAGTGGCAAGAGCGCCCGCTGCTGGTGGTGGTGCGCCGCGCGGGCAAGGACGTGAGCGCCGCCGAACTGCTCGAGTTTCTCGCTGCGCGCGTCGCCAGATGGTGGGTGCCCGACGACGTCGCCTTTGTCGACTCGCTGCCCCACACCGCCACGGGCAAGCTGCTCAAGGTGAAGCTGCGCGAACAATTCAAGGATTATGTCCTACCCACGGCGCAGGCCCCAATTCCAGCAAGGAGCAATGCCATATGAGCACCAGCAGCGAACGCATCATCCTGACCATTGAAGACGGCGTGGCCGAGGTCAGGCTCAACCGGCCCGACAAGATGAACGCGCTCGACCCCGCCATGTTCGACGCGCTGATCGAGACCGGCCAGCGCCTCGCGCGCGAACCGGACTTGCGCGCCGTTGTGCTGTCGGGCGCAGGCCGCGCGTTTTGCGCCGGGCTCGATATGCAGAGCATGGCCGGGCTGGGCGATGGCCAGGGCGACGCCATCGCCGCGGACCGCCTCGCGGCGCGCAGCCATGGCATCTCCAACCGCCCGCAGTTCGCCTGCATGGTGTGGCGCGAATTGCCGGTGCCGGTGATCGCCGCGGTGCACGGCGTGGCGTTCGGCRGCGGCTTGCAGGTCGCGCTCGGCGCGGACCTGCGCTATGTCACCGCGGACACGCGCATGTCGGTGATGGAGATCAAGTGGGGGCTGGTGCCCGACATGGCCGGCATGCTGCTGATGCGCGGCCTGGTGCGCCCCGACCGCCTGCGCGAGCTGATCTACAGCGGCCGCATCGTCACCGGCGAAGAAGCCTGCGCGCTGGGCCTGGCCACCACCGTGGTGGACGACCCGCGCGCCGCCGCGCTAGCCACCGCGCGCGACATCGCCAACCGCAGCCCGGACGCAATTCGCGCCGCCAAGCGCTTGATGCAGGTGAGCGAGGACGGCGACGGCGCCGCCATCCTGCTGGCCGAATCGGTCGAGCAGGACCGGCTGATCGGCGGCGCCAACCAGCGCGAAGCGGTGATCGCCAATATGGAAAAGCGGGCAGCGGTGTTCAAGCCGGCGTCGTAGTGCTGCGTGGCGCCGGCTGCGGTGTTCAGCGATCTGCAATCTGCAATCTGCGATTTGCGATTTGCGCGCTCAGGCGTGCTGACGCGTTCGCTGGCGCCGCATCCGGCGATAGAGCGCTACGTAGACCGCCAGGTTCAGCGCCAGCACCACGGCGCCAAGCACCATCTGGATCTCGCGCGTGAGGCCCTCGGGATAGATCAGCGCCAGCACGTAGTGCTGCACGAAATCCCCGCCATAGGCTTGCTGCCCCGCGCGCTGGCGCAGCGCATTTTCCAGCGGCGTGAGCGGGCAGATCCATCCGCTCCACTCCACCACCACGCCCCAGGCCGCTGCCGGCAGATGCAGCCAGGCCATGCGCGGCCAGCGCAGCACCAGCAAACCGCCCAGCATGACGAAGACAATAAAGGCGAGGTGAAAAAGGACGACCGCGTCCGCGAGCCACGCCGCCATCATCGTCCTTGCCGCCCGGTCCAGTAGCCCGGCACCGCGAACGCCGCCTTCAGGTGCTCGATAAAAAAACGGATCTTTGCCGGCACCGGCCGCTGCTGCGGGTACACCGCAAGGATGTCGTAATCGGGCAGCGCGTACTCATCCAGCACCGTGATCAGCTCGCCGCTCTCCAGCTGCGGCAGGATTTCCCAGGTGGAGCGCCAGCCCAGCCCCAGGCTCTCGCCCGTCCAGCGATGCAGCAGCTCGCCGTCGTTGCAATCCAGGTTGCCATTGACGCGCACCGTCACCGTCTTGCCGTCCTGCTGGAAATACCAGCCGCGCTGCTGGCCGCCCTGCAGGTTGAACGCCAGGCAGTTGTGCTGCGCCAGGTCGTCCAGCGTCTGCGGCACGCCGTGGCGCGCGAAGTAAGCCGGCGTGCCGCACACCACGCGCTTGTTGGTCGCGAGCTTGATCGCGACAAAGTTCGGATCGATGGCCCCGCCGATGCGGATGCCCACGTCATAGCCCTCGCGCACGAGGTCCACCACGCGGTCGGTCAGGTTGAAGGAAATCTGCACCTCGGGGTTCGCCGCCAGGAACGCTGGCGCATGCGGCGCCACATGCTTGCGCCCGAACGCCGCCGGGGCCGACACGATCAGGTGGCCGGTCGCCTTGTGCTTGCCCTCGGCGATCAGCATCTCGGCCCGGTCCAGGTCCGCCAGGGCCTTCTTGCACTGCTCCATGAACGCCGCGCCCTGCTCCGTCACCACGATGCGCCGCGTTGAGCGGTGCAGCAGCTTCACGCCGATGCGCGCTTCCAGCGCATTGATGCGGCGCCCGATCATCACCGGCGTCACCCCCTGCGTGAGCGCGGCGGCGGCCATGCTGCCGTGTTCGATGACGGCGATAAAGGCTTCGATCTGTTTTAGCTTGTCCATGCTGTGTGTCTCCTGGGCATCATTGTGGCGCATTTGACGGCGGCGGGCATGTGCTGGGGGCTATGGGGGCGATTTGGGTGGGGGTATGAGGCATAAGGCATGAGGCATGAGGCGGGAGGCCCGGACTTGGGCTCCGCATCGGCCATTCGTATCCGATCAAGCGCTCGGGCGCTCGGGCAATGCATCACTGCGCTCACCTGCCCGCACGCACCGCGGGCCGCCCTCGCGGCATCGTTTGCGCGCAGCGCCGTACCTCCTTGCTGAATTCGGCGCAGGCGTGGGTCATCAGGTCTTCCGAGCGGTAGACGAGGAACACGCGGAACTCGGGTAGTTCGTCGCTGATCGGCAGGCGAACCAATGTCGAAGGATCGAGCCGCAGCGGGCCGGTGCCGTCGAAGACGAAGTCGGACCACATGCTGATCAGGTCGGTGCGCGTGGCCAGCTGCAGGCCGAGCAGGTTGGAGGCGCTCTGCACCACGCGCTTGGGCATGTCGAGGCGGTGCAGCCGCATCACGCTGGCGAGCGGGCTGCCGGGGTCGTCGAGCGGGTCGAGGACGAGCCAGTCGGCGTCGAGCAGCGGCCGCAGCCGACGTACCCGCCGCAGGGGATGGCCGGCGCGCACGGCCAGCGACATTCCGGTGGAAAACAGCGGTTCCCACTGGAAGGCGCCGGTGCCGGGGCCGCTGTTGGTGGAGATCAGGCCGAGGTCGAGCCGGCCTTCGCGCAGGCCTTCGAGGATCTGTTGCGGGCGCAGCTCGGAGCCGCGCAGCGCGACGTTGGGAAAGCCCTTGCGGAACGCGGCCATGGCGTCGGGCAGCGGGCCGCTGGAGGCCACGGCGGTGAAGCCGATGTTGAGCTGCGCGTCGGCGTGGCCGCGGATGGCTTCGATGTCTTCCAGCGCATGCCGCAGTTCCTGCTCCACCAGGCTGGCGCGCTTGACCAGCGCCACGCCGTAGGCGGTCAGGCTGACGCCGCGCACGGAGCGCGACATCAGGGTGACGCCGAGTTCGCGTTCCAGTTCGGCGATGGCTTTGGACAGCGCCGGCTGCGACACATGGAGACTGCGCGAGGCTTCGTGGATGCTGCCGTGCTGGGCCACTGCCAGCAGGATGCGTAGTTGCTGCAGCTTCATCTTGGCTCTTCCTCCTTTTGTGTTTTCCCTGGCGCCCCACAACGGTGCGCGCCGCCCCGCAGCCGTGCGCCGAGCGCCGTTGGCGGCACTACGGCGCGTACCCGGTGCTGCGCCGCGAATGCCCATGGCACAAGGCTTCTCGGTACTTGTACCGATAGCGGCGCGACGGTGGTTATGACGGCGATGCCATTTGGTTATCAGGATGAAAATATATGATTTTTGGCTTGCCGTGTTTGCCTCAATACTTCATCGCCAGGGAGTCCCCACATTCCCGCGATGGATGCCCGGCAACCGCCGGCCTCCACGGCCCCCGCCCCCTCAACCAGTTCGTGGAGATCCGACATGAACGATGCCACCCTGCCTGCGGCGCCCTCGCTGGCCCCTTCCCAGGCCACGCCCGCAAGCCCGGCGCGCCAGAGCCAGTCCCGCCTGATCGCCGCATGCTCGATCGGCAATGCGCTGGAGATGTACGACTTCACCGTCTACAGCTTCTTCGCGCTGCTGATCGGCAAGCTGTTCTTTCCGTCCGATAGCGCATACGGCTCGCTGCTGCTGGCGGTGGCGACCTTCGGCATCGGCTTCGTGATGCGGCCGCTGGGCGGCTTCGTGATCGGCAACTACGCGGACCGCCGTGGCCGCAAGGCGGCGATGACGCTGACCATCGGGCTGATGGTGGTTGGCACGATGTGCCTGGCGTTCGCACCGACCTACGCGTTCGCTGGGTGGTTCGGGCCGGTGATGATCGTGGCCGGACGCCTGCTGCAGGGCTTTTCGCTGGGCGGCGAGATTGGCGCTTCCACCGCCATGCTGATGGAGTCCGGCGGCGTCAAGGGGCGCGGCTTTCGCGTCAGCTGGCAACTCGGCAGCCAGGGCATCGCGGCGACGCTGGGCGCGCTCACGGCCGCCATTCTTTATGGCGTGCTGCCACAGGCTTCGCTGGAGAGCTGGGGCTGGCGCACGCCCTTCGTGCTGGGCCTGCTGATTGCGCCCGTGGGGCTGTATATCCGCGCTCACCTGGACGAGACGCACACGGCCGAGGCGCACGCGCCCAGCCCGCTCGGCACGCTGTTCCGCGAGCATGGCGGCACTGTGGTCAAGGGCATCCTGACCATCATCGGCGGCACGGTCGCCACCTATCTGGTGGTGTACTTCATGCCCACCTACATGATCCGCGAACTGCATCTGCCGCCGTCGCTGTCGCTGCTGTCGGGCTGCGTGACGGGTGTGGTGTGCCTGGTGATGTCGCTGGTGGCCGGCACGCTAGCCGACCGCCTGCCGCGACGCAAGCCGCTGGTGCTGGGCTCGATGGCCTTTACGCTGGTGTGCCTCTATCC
>NZ_JBFTSF010000043.1:0-32830 GCF_056399905.1 Cupriavidus sp. 01L46 | reverse complement strand
GCTCAAGGGGCGCAGCTTAGCGATCCTGTGACTTCAATGTATGTCCGGGTTGTAAGGAAATGTGCACGCGCAGATGTGCCGCGCCCCGGCATCGCCTGCGAACGCCTTTACCGCCTTTACCGCCTTTGCCGCCCGGGCCCGCTACGGCAACGCGCGAGGCAAGCGCCCGGGAAGGCGTCTTCCCGGGCGGCCGGGGGGCGTTCGCGCGGGCAATCAGGAGCCTGCCTATAATGCCGGATCCGACACCCAGCTCGCCGCGCACGGCGCCAAGGCCAGCCATGACGATCCTGCTCGATACCTCCATTTCGCACACACTGGATACCCTGATTGAGCGCATCGCGGCGATGCCCGGCGTACGTGCGCAAGCCTGGGTCTTCGACGACCTCGCCACGCGCCGCGCGGCCGAGCAGCGGCTTGCCGCCGCTGGCGTGCAGGCGTCGATCCACAGCGCCTACAAGCCGCTGCTGCATTTCTTCCTCGATGCGTTGGCGCTGGAACACGACGGCGGAGATCTCGCCGCCGCGGGCGAGATCTCCGTGCGCCTGCCCGCGGCCACAACGGTGGCACAGTCGCAGCGCTTCCGGCTCGAAACCTATCCGCTCGCCGGCATGCTGCCGCAAGGCAGCCTGCGCCTGAGCGACGGCGACGACGAAGGCCACTATGTCGTCGAACTGGACGGCATCGCCCACCGTGTGTTCGTGCCGCTCGCGGCGTCTGGCGCGCCGTGCGGGTGGCTGCGTCTGTCGCGCGACGGCGCCGTGCTGGAGGACGGCCCGCTCGCCACCGAGTACGAACTGGCATTCGCCGCAGCCATGGATGCGATCCGCGGCCATGCCTGGGGCCGGCAGGGACCCTATTTCGATGTGCTTCGCATCGCCATCGACACGGGCGGCATCGAGCGCCGGCTGTCCTACCAGGACGAATGCATCAGTACGCGCGAGGCCCTGCACGAGGACCTGTATTTCTCCATTCTGGAGTTCTTCCAGGATCGCGCTGGCTTGCCGCGCGGCGATCGCACCTTGCAGCCCGGCCAGATCGTGCCCGAGATCCGCCACGCGGAGGGTGCCACGCGGGTGCGGGTGGCATTGTTGCCGCATCCACGTGTTGCCGCTGCAACGCCGGCCGATGCGGCTGCGGCCCCTCTGTCCCCGATTGCGCTCGCCGGGCTCTCGCAGCCCCTGACGCCGGAGGAGGCCGCCGTCGAGATGCATGCCCTGGGCGGCAAGCGCTTCAGCGTGCTTTCCACGCAAGGGCGCGTGGTCCACGGCACCCACATCGAAGGCGCGCTGCCCGGGCTGGTGATTTCCGGTGGCCAGCATGCCAACGAAACGTCCGGCGTGGTGGGGGCGCTGCGTGCGGCGCAGGCGCTCAAGCAGCGCCCGCACGCGCACTTTGCCCTGATCGCCTTGGAGAACCCGGACGGCGCAGCCTTGCATGTGCGGTTGCGCGAGAACAATCCGCGCCATATGTCGCATGCCGCGCGTTACACCGCGTTGGGCGACGACCTGGAGGCACGCACGGCGCCGCCCTTCGTGGAGAAAGCGGCCCGGCTGGAAGCCATCGAGCGCACCGGCGCCGGCTTGCACATGAGCCTGCACGGCTACCCCGCCCACGAATGGACGCGGCCACTCACCGGCTACGTGCCGCCGGGCTTCGAGACCTGGACCATTCCCAAGGGCTTCTTCCTGATCCTGCGTCACCACGCCGGGCGCGATGGCATGGCGTTCATGCAGGCGCTGACCGCGCAATTGGCGGCTTCGCCGGATCTGGCCGCGTTCAATGCCCGCCAGCTGGCGACCTGGGGCAGCCACGCCGKCGAGGTGCCGTTCCCGGTGCTAAACGGCATTCCCTGCATGATCTTCGAGGATGCCCGGTCAACGGTGCCGTTCACGCTGGTCACCGAATTCCCCGACCAGACGGTTTATGGCGATGCGTTTCGCCTGGCGCACACCACCCAGATGCGGGCGGTGCTGGCGGCGGCGGAGCTGTATTGGGCGGGTCTGCTGGGTTGACGGGGCGCGCGGCGGGCCGTTAGTGGATCAGTGGATCGTGCGTGTCACCTTGGCGTGCGGCACCTCTGCCGCCGTCGTGCTTTCAGGCGTTGCGCCTTCGTCCTGCTCGATCATGGTGGCCGCGAGGCTGAGCGCAGCCTGCATCTCTTCGTGCGACAGGCCGGAAGATAGCGCAAGCCGCACCGCCAGGGACGCCAGTCGGGCAACTTCATAACTCGGGATGCTCATCTCAGCTCCTTGTCCTTGTGTCAATGCTTGTGTCAACGCCATGGCAAGCCCTGCCGCGCCAGGCGGCAGGGGCGCTGGCGCGCCATATCGGCAGATTTGGCCGCTCGCGCATGCTTGCGCCGACGCCTGTCACTCTCCAGTATGGTTCACGGAGAGCTTTGCCGCCTGAAGAGAATCCAGCAATGCAGCATAGTCTCAGGCGGGCAGGAAGCCTTCCACGGTGAGATAGCGCTCGCCGGTGTCGTAGTTGAAGCCCAGCACGGTGGCGCCGGCCGGCAGGTCCGGCAGCTTCTGCGCGATCGCGGCCAGGGTGGCGCCAGACGAAATGCCCACCAGCATGCCCTCCTCGCGCGCGGCGCGGCGCGCCATTTCGCGCGCCGGCTCGGCGTCGACCTGGATCACGCCATCGAGCAGGACAGTATCCAGGTTGCGGGGAATGAAGCCGGCGCCGATGCCCTGGATCGGGTGGGGCGCGGGCGCACCGCCGGAAATGACCGGCGAGGCGACCGGCTCGACGGCATAGACCTTCAGCGCGGGCCACTTTTGCTTGAGCACGCGGGCGCAGCCGGTGATATGGCCGCCCGTGCCCACGCCGGTGATCAGGGCATCGATGCCCTGCGGGAAGTCCGCCAGGATCTCCAGCGCGGTGGTATTGACGTGGACCTCGATATTGGCGGGGTTCTCGAACTGCTGCGGCATCCAGGCGCCCGGCGTGGCCGCCACCAGCTCCTCGGCGCGGGCGATGGCGCCCTTCATGCCCTTTTCGCGCGGGGTCAGGTCGAAGGTGGCGCCATAGGCCAGCATCAGGCGGCGGCGTTCCACGGACATGCTGTCCGGCATCACCAGCACCAGCTTGTAGCCCTTGACCGCCGCCACCATGGCCAGGCCGATCCCGGTATTGCCCGAGGTGGGCTCGATGATGGTGCCGCCCGGCTTGAGCACGCCGGATTGCTCGGCCGCCTCGACCATCGACAGCGCGATGCGGTCCTTGATGGAGCCTCCCGGGTTGGCGCGCTCGGACTTGATCCAGACCTGATGGGTGTCGCCAAAGAGCCGCTGGACACGGATATGGGGCGTATTGCCAATGGTCTGCAGGATGTTGTCGGCCTTCATTTAGGATATCCAGGAATGGTTTCGAACCGGACTAGCAAACGGGTCCGGACAAGCATGCACTGGAGGATTTTAGCGGGCGACGCGTCGGCAATGCGATTTTGCCGTCATATTGGCGCGCCAGCGCCTAGTGGCAGGCCTCGGTGCGCGTGGGCAGGCAGCGCTCAGGCGCCGGCAGCGCTGCCAGCTCGGAGGCGAGCACGACCCGGCTCCGGCCACGCCGCTTGGCTTCATACAAGGCGCGGTCCGCGCTGCCAAACAGCGCGTCCCAGGTGGCCGCCCCACCGTCCTCGCGCTCGCGGATCTGCGCAACGCCGACGCTGGCGCTGGCGAACCCGCCAAGCTCCTTGGGCAATGCGATGGCGCGGATGCCGCGCAGGATGCGGTTGGCCAGCAGGAGGGCCTCGGCTTCGGTGGTATGCGGGCAAAGCACGCAGAACTCCTCGCCGCCGTAGCGGCCCGCGAGGTCCGCGCCGCGGTGCGTTTCCTTCAGGACGCGGCCGATCTGCTGCAGGATGCGGTCGCCGGCGCGGTGGCCGCTGCTGTCGTTGATGTACTTGAAACGGTCGATGTCGATCACCAGGCAGCTCAGCGCATGGCCGTGGCGGTTGAATTCGGCGGCCAGCACCATCGCCGCGCCATCCACGGCACCGCGGTTCAGCAGCCCCGTCAATGCATCGAGGCGTGCCTGCTTCTCCTGCTCGGTCAGCATGGCTTCCATGGTCATCAGCGTGAAGCCCGCCAGGCCAGCAAGGATCGCGACAAAAGCGGGCAGCAGCCGCAGCAGGAGCAAGGCTTCGGCACTCAGGGCTGGTACGGGGGCACTGGCTTGCAGCACCACATACAGTCCGCAGCATTGCGCCAGCAGTTGCAGGCCGCATGCGGCAAGCACCAGCGGGCGGCTGCGGCGGGTCAGCGCAAGCGGGCGCTGCAGCAGGCGGGCCAGGGTGAAGCAGGCGGTGATGGCGGCTACCACGTAACCGGTGGCTTCAGCCAGGCGGCTGCCGTTGTCCAGGGCGGCGGCGGCCAGTACAGCAGAGATGGCAAGCACGCCCGCAGTGAGCGGCACGGGTGCCGAAGGGCGGTCGCCGGTCAGCGATACGCCGCGATAGATCAGCAACTGGGCGGCCACGCCCAGGGCGGGCGCCACCAGCAGGAACCATGCGGGCCCGCCGCTCGCGTCGATCACCAACAGGCCAGCGGCGCAGGCCAGCACCTGGCCGGCGACCCATGCGCGGCCTACGGCGCTCTGGCGCAAAGCCAGCATCAAGGCAGCGAGGATGATTTGCGTGGCGGTGAACAGGACAAGCAGTGCCATCACGGCAGTGCCCTCATCTGACTGCATGAGATCCCCATCGAGTTCGGCGCAGCATCGCTGCGCAGGAGTTTGCCTTAGAAGGTGGGTTCGCGCGTATCGCGTATTGCGTGGAGCCCGTGCGTGAGCCAGCTCGTGACTTGCGGCATTCCCGAATGCGGCGTCC
Source organism: Cupriavidus sp. 01L46 (assembly GCF_056399905.1). Taxonomy (NCBI): domain Bacteria; kingdom Pseudomonadati; phylum Pseudomonadota; class Betaproteobacteria; order Burkholderiales; family Burkholderiaceae; genus Cupriavidus; species Cupriavidus sp. 01L46. The sequence continues at coordinate 27,999 of NZ_JBFTSF010000043.1, read as the reverse complement.
GGCCGGTGCTTGTCCGGGTCCATTCCTGCCGAGGTGAAGATGTTTTTTTGTTTGAGAAAATTCTACACAGCGCCGCGCTGGAAGTGCCCCGTATTCGCTGTGCGTGACAATTGTTGACATTGGGCTCAAAGGGCGTGACCTACCATTCGCTTCGCTTGCTGCGCCGGTCGCAACGAACCGTTGTATTCCGGCCCTAGCTATCGCGCGATTCCTTATTTTCGTCACCTCAGAGCACAACGGCGTCGAGTTCACGCCGCGTACTGTGATACTTTGTCGATTCGGAAAACTACAAAAATGCGGAAAGTACCGAGGCAACAATCCACTTGCCGGGCACCAAAACCCTGGGCGCGACCCGATCCRGCGGCTTCCGTCTCAGCGCGCCTTCGCAGCGTTMGAAACCCGGGAATTGGCACTAGCCAGCCTTTGTGATACCGGCATGCATTTGCACCAGTGCCTATTCCCTAGTCCTAAATGCTTATATGCACGATGAAGCGCATGCCTCAGAATTCTCGCCCGTAGTGCTTGAATCGGCACTTTGAGTTTGACCTGCGGGGGACTGCCTGAGAGATCGGGCAGCGCAGGTGGAAGTAGATGGGATCAGCCATACCCGGAATGCATCGTCTGGCGGCGTCAAGCGCGACCAGCATGTTGGCGGCAAGCCGAGCGAGTTCTTCCGGGACTATAAAAATATGCAGAAAATAGGGGTCAACAAGTGAGTTTGTTGCGATTGGACGGTGTCACGCGCCGCGTGGCAGGCCTGCGTCAAGCCAGCCGGGGCGCGCCGATGACAAAGGCCTGGCTTGGCGCACTGCTGGCCGTGTTTGCAGCCTGGCTGTGCCCGGCGCAGGCGCAGGCACTGGCCACCACCGGCTCTCGCGCCCCGAACATCGTCTTCCACTATGGCAGCAAGCCGCCGGTGGACGCTCTGCAGGCGTTCGATATCGCTGTGGTCGAGCCCGACAGCGGCTTCGATCCGCGCACCGCCGCCACGCCCAATACGCAATGGTTCTCCTACGTCAGCATTGGCGAGGTCGCACCGTCGCGCGCCTACCTGAAAGACATTCCCAAGGCCTGGCTGATCGGCAACAACGACGCCTGGGGCGCTCGCGTGGTCGATCAGGCCGCCGAGGGCTGGCCCGCTTTCTACGTGGAAAAGGTCATCGCCCCGCTGTGGCAGCGCGGCTATCGCGGCTTTTTCCTCGACACGCTCGACTCCTACCAGCTCAAAGCCAAGACGGACGTCGAGCGCGCCCGCCAGGAGGCCGGCATGGTGGCGGTGATCCGCGCCATCAAGGCACGCTATCCCGAGGCCAAGCTGATCTTCAACCGCGGCTTCGAGATCCTGCCGCAGGTCAACCAGTTGGCGTACGCGGTCGCGTTTGAATCGCTGTACCGCGGCTGGGACCAAGGCGGCAAGCGCTACACGGAAGTGAGCGAGGCTGATCGCAACTGGCTGCTCGGGCAGGTCCGGACGATCCGCGAGCAGTACCACCTGCCGGTGATCTCGATCGATTACTGCCCGCCCGCCGACCGCAAGTGCGCGCGCGACACCGCCGCGCAGATCCGCGCGCTGGACATCATCCCTTACGTGGCTGACCCCGGTCTGCAGACGGTTGGGATCGGCAACATTGAGGTGATGCCGCGCCGGGTGCTGGTGGTGCAGGATCGTCCGCCAGGCGTTTCGCTGGACAGTTCCAAGGGCGTGCGCTATGTGTCCACACCCTTGAATTACCTGGGCTATCGCGTGGACTTCGCCGACGTCGGCCAGCCGCTGCCGGAACTCGGCGCCGACCGCTACGCCGGTGTGGTGCTGTGGTTGAGCGGACCTGAGAGCGGCAAGGGCACGCGCCTGTACGACTGGGTGGAGAAGCAGATCGGGCGAGGCATGCCGATCGCCTTCCTCAACGACTTCGGCGCGCCGGTCAAAGGGCGGGTTGCCAGCATGCTGCAACTGCAGCCGGCCACCGGCGAAGCCAAGGGGCGCGTCGAGGTGCTGACGCAGGATCCGATGATGGGCTTCGAGGTGCCGGTATCGCCGGACCGTCTGCGTGCCGTGCCGGTGCGTGCGGGTGAGGGATCGAGAACGCTGCTGCGCTTGCGCGCCGGCGCGCTGACCTACGACGCCGCGGCGATCACGCCGTGGGGCGGCTACGTATTGGGCCCGTACGCGGTGATGGCCGATTTTCGCGACCAGGACAACGACCGCTGGGTGGTGCAGCCGATCTCCTTCTTGCGCGAAGCGCTGCGCCTGCCGGCCATGCCGGTGCCCGACGTGACCACCGAGAACGGCCGGCGCCTGCTCACCATCCACATCGACGGCGACGGTTTTGCTTCGCGCGCCGAGATTCCAGGCGGCGGCTACTCCGGCGAAGTGCTATTCCGCGAGATCTTCGACCGCTACCGCCTGCCGATGACCATGTCGGTCATCGAAGGGGAGGTCGGCGCAAGTGGCTTGTATCCCAAGCTGACGCCACAGCTCGAGCCGATCGCGCGCAAGATCTTCGCCCAGCCCTACGTGGAGATCGCTTCCCACACGTACTCGCACCCCTTCGTCTGGTCGCGCGCGGTGGTGAGCGACTCGGCCGATGCGGCCGCGCAGGCCGATGCCCGCGAATACTACATGCCCATTCCCGGCTACAAGGTGAGCCTGCAGCGCGAGATCGCGGGTTCCATCGACTATATCAACCGCACGCTGGCGCCAGCCGGCAAGCCAGTCAAGATGGTGCTGTGGCCCGGTGACACGCAGGTGCCAGCCGAGGCGATCAGGCAGGCCGACGCCGCCGGGGTGCTGAACCTCAATGGCGGCGATACCATCATCACGAAGAGTAATTCGAGCTGGACCGCGATCTCCCCCATCGGCGTGAACAAGGCCGACGACGCCTTCCAGGTGTTCGCGCCCAACCAGAACGAGAATGTCTACACCAATCTCTGGCACGGGCCTTACTACGGCTTCGAACGCGTGATCGAGACCTTTGATCTGACCGACCGGCCATTGCGCTTCAAGTCGGTCAATATCTACTACCACAGCTACTCCGGCACCAAGGCGGCCTCGCTCAAGGCACTGCGCAAGGTCTATGACTACGTGCTGAGCCAGCCGCTGATGCCGGTGCATGCCACCGACTACGTGCGCAAGGTGATCGACTGGCAAGGCATGGCGGTGGCGCGCGAGCTTGGCGGCGAAGGCACGCAACCCACCACGTGGATTGTGCGCGGCGATGGCAACCTGCGTAACGTGCGCTGGACCGGCGCGGGCGTGCCCGACGTGGCCGGTTCACAAGGCGTGACCGGCACCTCTGAGGCGCCCGGCGGCGGTATCTACGTGCACCTGGCCGATGGGGCTTCGCGCATCGTGATGCGCGCCGCCAACGCCGCGGCCGCGCCCGGCGGCCCCGAGATCGCCGAGGCCAACGGCTTTGTGCGGGACTGGCAGCGCACGGGCCAGGGCGGCGCGCAGCGCATCCGCTTTGCATTCAGTGGCTACACCAAGCCTTTCTTCCGCCTCGCAGGCGCGGATCATTGCCGGGTCGCCATCGATGGCAAGCCCGTGCAGGGCGTGCGGGAGCGCGGCACGCTGCGTTTCGATACCACACCCGTTTCCAATCCCGACAATGCCAAGCAAAGCGTCGAAATCACCTGCGCCGCCTGAGCGCGAGCGGCTGTTGCCGCCAGCGTTCGTGCTGACCTTCGCCGCCATGGTCGGGATTGGCCTGGCGCTGATGTTTCCGCGCGAGACCTTGCGCGAGCGCCTGCTGGGCGAAGGCCGCGCAGTCGACGGCCTGAGCGTGGCCTACCTGGAAGCCTGGTTGCGTGCCACGCCAGAGGACAGCGATTTCATGGCCGTGCTAGCCGAGCAATATGCGCGTACCGGCCGCCTGGAAGAAGCCGAACACATGGTGGGCCGGCTTGAGGCACGCTACGCCGCCAGCATGCAGGGGCCGGTGCGCAATCGCAGTGCCGCCGACGCCGAATTGCCCAACCAGATCCTGCGCACCCGCATCGAGATCACGCAGCAGCGCGCTTTTGCCGCGTTGCCGGACACGCCGGAGCGCAAGCAATACATCGAACTGCTCAGCAGGATGCTCGACCAGGCACTGCCGATGGAGTGGGAGCGCGCCGACCTGGAAGAGCTTGCCACCACCGCGCGCGCGATCAATGCGCTCAAGCCGGCGCAGCAGTTCTACCTTGCCCTGGCCAAGCGCGATCCCGCGCGCGCCGAGCTGTGGAACGCGCAGGCTGCTTCGGCGGCGCTGGCTGGCGGCGACTACCGGCAAGCGGCCGATGCGCTGTTCGCCGCGCAGGCACGCGCCGCCGATCCGGCCGAGCAGCGCCGGCTCTTCATGGCCGCGCTCAAGACGCTGCAGTCGGGCAACGAGCTGGACAAGGCGCTGGACCAGGCCGAGCAACACGGCGGCAAGCTGCTGGATAACGCCGAAGTACTGCGCTACCTGACCAGGCTGGCGCTGGCCGCCAACCGGCCCGAGCTGGCCGCGCGCTACGTGCAGCGTCTGCTGCGCCTGCCGCCGAGCATGCAGCCCGTGCCGGACGGCGCGTCGCTGCGACGCGCCGAAGTGCGCCGCGTGGCCGCCGCCCAGCCATGGGCCGCGCAAGGCGTGGTCTTCCTCGACGGTCCGCGTGGCCTGGCCTTGCACCGCGCCATGGGCGAAGCCGCGATGCCGCACCTGCGCCGCGTGGCCGATAGCGCCGGCGCCGGCGCGGCGCCCGCGGCCGAGCGGGCCTTCAATGCTGACGACTACGAACTCGCTTTCCAGGTCTTCCTGGCCGCCGGCAAGCTCGACGACGCCCAGCGCGTCGCCGAGGCCGCGGTGCGGCGCCAGCCCGGCGAGGCGCGCTGGCGCGAACGCCTGGCCCAGGTCGCGGAATGGAACCGCCAGCCCGCGGTAGCGCTCAAGAGCTGGCTCGAATATGCCCAGGCCACCAACGACGAAACCGCCTGGAAGGCCGTGCTGCGCCTGGCCCCCGGATTGAACGACGATCGCGCCTACCTGGCCGCGTTGCGCCATCGTGCCGGCAGCGGCGACCTTGCCACCGTCGACCAGGTGGTTGCTGCCTACGAACGGCTGGGCGAGCCTGAGCAAGGCCTGGCCTTCCTGCAAAGCCTGAGCCATGGCCCCAACGCGCGCCAGATCATGGAGCGCCAGGCGGAGCTGGCCGAGCGCGCCGGCAAGGATGACCGCGCCCTCGCGCTCTACACCGAGCTGCAGCAGCGCTTTGGCCCGCGTCCGCAGTACGCGCTCAAGCAGGCCAGCCTGCTCTATGTGCGCGGCAAGCTGGCCGATGCGCTGCAGGCCATGGTGCCGTCCATGCGCACCGCGCGTTCCACTGACATCGAGTACTGGCGCACCCTCACCGAACTGGCGCGCCTGAACCAGCGCGGCGACCTGCTCGAGCAGGGCTACCGGCAGCTGATACTGGCCATGGCCGGGAAGCACGACGATCATTGCATGGCCATGCCCGCCGGCTCCGGCCGTAATGCCTGCCTGGGGGAAGTACGCGATACCGAGGAAGCGGATTTCTCGAACCTGATCGACTTCTACGACAGTTCGCCCATCGATGCCGGGCGGATTGCCGAGGCCAGCTGGCGCAAGGGCGGCAAGCCCGTGGCTCTGGAACTCGCCATCAATTACTACACCCGCGCGCGGGCATACGGCCGCGTGGCCAACCTGTTGCAAGGCCTGAGCGCTGACCAGTTGAAGCTGGCGGAGCACTCCAGCCGCTTCCTGGCCCTGCGCGCCGAATACCAGCGCGTGCGCGGCGAGCGCGTACTGGCCCTGGCCGACCTGCGCCGTGCCGCCAGCCTGCCCGATGCCGACAGCGAGACGCTGGCCGCGCTGATGTGGGCGCTGGTCGATCTCGGCTCGGATACTGAAGTGCGCGCCCTGATGCTGCGCCTGAAGCGCGAGGCCGAAGACAATCCGGACCTGTGGGGTGCCTTTGCCGCCGGCAGCATGCGTTTCGAGGACGGCCGCGCCGCCCTGCATTACCTGCGCAAGATGGCCGACGGCAAGAGCGCCGATCCGCTCTGGCTGGGGCTTGCCGCGGATGCCTGCGACGCCATCGGCCAGGCCAGCACCGCCTGGCGCCTGCGACGCCAGGCCTGGGTCGACCTGCACAGCGATCGCTTCGCGGCCGCGCGCCGCACCTCGGATCCCCGCAGCATGGATCCGGCAGCCGGCGAAGAAGATGCGCAGGGCGGCCCCGCGCCTGCCGAGCTGCGCCGCCAGACCGTGGCGCTTGGCCAGATCTTTGCGTCGGGCGATGTATCGCGGCGCCTGGTGATCGAAATGCTGCGCGACGACCGTGGCGTGATGGCGGGCAGCGACGGCGCCAACCGGAGGGGCCCGGCCGATCCGGCTTCGCGCCTGGGCGAGATACCCGGCTTGCCGCCGCTCGATGCCGAGGTGCCGGCCGGCATGGCGCAGCGCGAAGCGCGCCAGCAGGCCGTGGTCTCGTCAGCCGCCAAGGAAGTGGCGCTGGCCTGGGCGCTGTCGACCGAATCCAATGAACTGGCGCGCGCCTGGCTGGCTCGCCAATATGCGCGCCAGCTGCTGCGTCCGGCCTATGCCGAGATCACGCTGGCGCTGGCCAACCAGGACCTGGCCGAACTCGATCGCATGCTGGAACGCCATGCCGGCCGCATTCCGGCGGACAGCCAGATCGAGGCCAACGTGCAGCTCGACCGGCTCGGTGCCGCGCAAACTCTGGCTTACGRGACCCAGGATCTCACGCGTACCAGCGACGCGCTGCAGGAGACCCTGCAAGACACGCTGCTGTTCGATGCGCAGGCCATCGAGCCGCGCGTGACGTACCAGCGCCAGAATCCGCTGAGCTTTTTCGACTACAGCCTGGGCGGCGGCGTGCGTCTCTGGGACGGCTATGACCTCAACCTGCGCGGCGCCTGGCGCACCCAGCGCAGCCTGGACCCGGCCCAGCTGACCGGGGTGCCTTCGTCCGACCGGCGTGGCGAGCTGTCGCTTGGCTACCGCGACCAGCACCTGCGCTGGCGGCTCGGCGTGGGACGGCGCGACGGCCTGGACAGCGTGACCACCGCGCGCTTTACCGGCGAGTGGCGCGAGAGCAGCCGGCTGAGCGTTACCACGCTGGCCGGCCTCAACCAGAGCGCCGACGAATCGGCGCCGCTGCGGGTCGGCGGCGTCAAGGACGTGCTGGGGCTGGGCGCGACCTACAATTTCGGCCGGCGCGAATTCGTGGGCGGGCGTATCGAGTACGACCGCTTCCGCGGCCAGGACGGCTCGCAACTGGGCCACGGGATGGTGTACGACCTGGAGCTGGGTTACCGCATCCGTACTGCCTACCCGGACTACACTGTGCGCCTGGTCGGTACCCACGCGAGCTACAACGTGCGCGGCGGCACGCTCGGCAGCAAGCTGGCGACGCTGGTGCCCACCGACGCCCAAGCGACGCCCGGGTTCTACATGCCGCAAGGCTTCACGCAGGCTGGCGTGACGTTCGGATTCGGTACCGAGCTGATCGACGACTACACGCGCAAGTGGCGTCCTTTTGCCGAAATCGGCCTGCTGCACGATACCCGGGCCGGGCAGAACTTCCGGGCGCAACTGGGCCTGGCCGGCAAGGTGCTGGGCAACGATCACCTGTCCATGTATGTGCAGCACGAAACCGCGGCGCGCAATGGCGGCACGCCGCTGACCCAGGTGGGGGCTCGCTACAAGTGGCTATTTTAATTCGGGCGGGCACGCCAGTGCCGGTTCACTGTACGCAATCGAGAAGGGGAGAGAGTCATGGAAACAACTAGCAGGAAGCAGTACCGCACGGCACGACTGCTGGGCTGGTGCGGTGCGCTGGGCGCAGCCCTTTGGCTGGCCGGATGCGCGGTGATCGATGTGGGCCGCGCACCCGCGCTGCCCGCCGGCGAATCGCTGGCGGTCCTGCCCATCGTCAACTACACGGAGACGCCGCAGGCGGGTTTGCGCGCCGAGGCCATCGCGGAAAGCCTGCTGAAGACCGGCGGCATTGCCAACGTCAAGCGCTATCCGGCCAACCTGAACCCGGAAACGCTGTTCGAGCCGGCGGAGCGCGAGTCGGTGGGCAAGGCGCTTGAGTGGGCACGTACCCAGAAGATGCGCTACGCCCTCACCGGCGCGGTGCAGGAATGGCGCTACAAGGTCGGCGTGGATGGCGAACCCGCCGTGGGCATCTCCCTGCAACTGCTGGACGTGAGCACCGGCGAAGTGGTGTGGTCCGCCACCGGTAGCGACAGCGGCTGGAGCCGTGAGTCGCTGTCCGGTACCGCGCAAAAGTTGCTGCGCCGCCTGCTGGCGCCGCTGCGCCAGGGTTGAACCGCGGGAGAGCATGATCGTGGCCAAGACAGCCGACAAGATGCGGGAAGGACAGGGCATTGGCGCGGGCGGCCGCTATTTGCGGTTGCTTGCGCCCGCCACGAGCGGACCGGTCTCTGTGGTCGAGCTGGTGGTGACGATGGCGCTGGCGATGGGACTGGGATACCTGCTCCTGCCCAACAACCCCCTGCTGCTGGGCCTGGGCTTTCCCTGGGCATGGCTGCTGCCGGTCATCCTGGCGCTGCGCTACGGCACGCTGATTGGCGTGGGCAGCGTGCTGATGATGCTGGGCGGCTGGTTCTTCTTCCACCAGATCGGTGCGCAGCCGGGTGAATTCCCGCGCCTGTTCTTCCTGGGCGGGCTGCTCATGGTGCTGGTTGCCGGGCAGTTCGGCGATGTCTGGGGCACGAGGCTGGCGCGCGCGCGCGCCGTCAACCGCTACCTGGAAGAGCGCCTTGCGGCCCTGACCAAGAACCACTACCTGCTGCGCGTGTCCCATGCGCGGCTGGAGAACGACCTGCTGGCCAAGCCCACCACGCTGCGCGACACGCTGTCGCAAATGCGGGCGGTGACGCTGGAAGACGCCGCGCCGGGCGGCGTGCTGGTGGGCGCGCGCCCCATGCTGCAAGTGGTGGCGCAGGCGTGCCAGCTCGAAGCGGCAGCGCTCTATGCTGTCGATGGCGAGACGGTATCCGTCACGGCGTCGGCGCAGATCGGCCCGGCATTCGCGTTCGATCCGGACGACGTGCTGGTGCGCCACTGCCTGGAGACGGGCCAGCTGGCGCACCTGCAGGCCGACGGATTGTCGCGCCAGTCGCCGGACCATCCGCAGACCCGCTACGTGGCGGTGGCGCCGGTGCTGTCCGGGGCCGACAAGCTGGTGGGCCTGCTGGTAGTCGAGCGCATGCCGTTCCTGTCGCTCAGCTACGAGAACCTCCAGTTGCTGATGGTGCTGATGGGCTACTACGCCGATGGCGTCGAGCACGCCGTGTCCACGCGTGCCATCGCGGCCGCGATTCCCGGCTGCCCTTACGACTTCGCCCTGGACTACGCCCGCCTGTCCCGCCTGCGCCGCGACAGCGGCATCGACAGCACGATCGTGGCGCTGGTGTTTGATCTCGACGAATCGCGCGATGCGCTGTTCGACCAGGTCATCCGTAGCCGCCGCGCGCTCGACGTGGCCTGGCCGCTGACCAGCGCGCACCAGCGTGCCCTGCTTACCTTGATGCCGCTGTCGGGCAACGAGGCGGCCTCGGCCTACCTGGTGCGTATCGAAGACATGCTGCGAGCCCAGTTCGGCACCGATTTCGAAGCGGCGCGCATTGGCGTGCATACGCTGGCCGTGCCTGCCAACGCGCCGGTGGAGCCGTTGATCCGCCTGCTGCATCGCTGCCATGTGGATGTCCAGCCGGCGCCGGTACCGGTGCCGGTGGCACTTGGCGAGGCTGGCCGTGGGTAAGCTAGGCATCGGCGGCATCGCCGCGCAAATCGCCGCCCTGGCGCTGCTGGCTCGGGCCGGTAACAGCACCGCGTTGCTGCTGACCTTCCTGATGATGCAGGGGCTCGCCGCGGCGATGATCGCGATGGTGCTGTGGCGCCTGCTGCCCCGGCGCTTTCGCGTGCCGTTCGCGTGGAGCTATGGCTACCTGTTCGCATTCTGCTTCCTGGTGCCGCTGGCCGGCGGCATGGTCTGCGTCGGCAGCCTGCTGATCGCGCGCCTCTTCCCGGGGCGCCGTCCCACGGCCGGCATTGGCCTGGTCGGGCTGCCGGTGTTCGTCACCCACCTGATCTCGCGCGTGACCCACGGCGGCGGCGCGCGCCTGCGCGCCCAGCTGGGCAACACGCGCGCGCCGTTGCCCGAGCGCATGACCGCGCTGGTGGCCATGCAGTCGATGCCGGCGCGCACCTCCAGCCCGGTGCTGCGCGACCTGCTGGCCGACAGCGCCGACGACGTGCGCCTGCTGGCCTACGGCATGCTGGACGGCGCGGAGAAGCAACTGACGCAGAAAATCCTTGTCGAGCTGCCGCGCCTGGAAGCCGCGCAGGACGATCGCGAGCGTGGCGAGATCCACAAGCGCCTGGCCGACCTGTACTGGGAACTGATCTACCAGAACCTGGTGCAAGGCGACGTCTATCGCTACACCGCGGACCAGGTGGAGCGCCACGCGCGCGCCGCGCTGGAGGTCGACGCCGACCAGGCCGGCTTGTGGTACATGCGTGGCCGCCTGGCCCTGACCCGCGACGAGCCCGCGCAAGCGCGCGGGTGGCTGGAGCAGGCCGAGGCGCTTGGCTTCGCGCGCGAGCGCACGCTGYCGCTGCTGGCCGAAGCCGCCTATCTGGAGCGCGACTACGCCGCCGTGCGCACCATCTTGCTGTCATTCGACAGCCCATCGCCGCTGCCACTGGTACGGCCCCTGCTGCGTTACTGGCAATCATGAGCGATACCCCTTTGCCCCGCGCCGACTCGGCCGATGTGGCCCTGCTGCTGGAGGGCACCTTTCCGTATGTGAGCGGCGGGGTGTCGAGCTGGGTCAACCAGATGATCCGGGCATTTCCGGAGGTCCGCTTCGCCATCGTCTTCATCGGCAGCCGCCGCGAAGATTACGGCAACATGGTCTACGCGCTGCCCGACAACGTCGTGCACCTGGAAACGCATTTTCTCTACGATTTCCCGCCGCCGCCGTTGGTGCATGGCAGCGACGGCGACCCCGTCACCTTCGCCGCCTCGGCGCAGTTGCACGAGGTGCTGCGCCAGCCTGGCCGCGAGCAGGAAGCCGGCGAGCTGATCCGCGAGCTGATGCCCGAGCTGACCGATGGCGGCAGCTTGTCGGAAGACGCGTTCCTCTACAGCCGCAACGCGTGGCGGACCATCACCGAGCAGTACCGCCAGTACTGCACGGACCCGTCCTTCACCGATTACTTCTGGACCGTGCGCATCATGCACAAGCCCCTGTGGCAGCTCGCGCGCATTGCCGAGGGGCTGATCCCGGCCCAGGTCTACCACACGGTGTCCACCGGCTATGCCGGCTTCCTCGGCGCCATGCTGCACTACCGCACGGGACGCCCCTTGCTGGTGTCCGAGCATGGCATCTATACCAAGGAACGCAAGATCGACCTGTTCCAGAGCCAGTGGATCCGCGACAACCGCAACGTGTTCGAGCGCGACATCTCGCAGATCAGCTATTTCCGCGAGCTGTGGGTGCGCTTCTTTGAAACGCTGGGCCGCGTCTGCTATGACGCCGGCGACACCATCGTCGCGCTCTACGAAGGCAACCGCCTGCGCCAGGTCACGGACGGTGCCCGCGCCGAGCGGACCCGCAATATTCCCAACGGCATCAACCTGCCGCGGCTGGCCGCGCTGCGCGCGCTGCGCGCACCCGGCGTGCCGCCGGTGCTGTGCCTGATCGGCCGCGTGGTGCCGATCAAGGATATCAAGACCTTTATCCGCGCCATGCTGACCGTGGTGCGGCAATACCCCGATGCCCAAGGCTGGATCGCCGGCCCGGAGGACGAAGATCCGGAATACGCGCGGGAATGCCGCAGCCTGGCCGAAAGCCTGGGCCTCGCCGACAAGGTGAAGTTCCTGGGCTTCCAGCGCATCGATGAACTGCTGCCCAAGGTGGGCGTGCTGGTGCTCAGCTCCATCAGCGAGGCATTGCCGCTGGTGGTGCTGGAAGGCTTTGCCGCCGGCGTGCCGTGCGTGACCACCGATGTCGGCTCGTGCCGGCAACTGATCTTCGGCCTGCCCGGCGAGGATGCGGCGCTGGGCKCGGCGGGCGACGTGGTGCGCATTGCCGACCCGGCCGCGCTGGCCGAGAAGGCGATCGGCCTGCTAGGTTCGCCCGATGCATGGCATGCCGCGCAGCAGGCGGGCATCCGGCGCGTGGAGCGGTATTACACGCAGGAGATGATGGTGGGTAGCTACCGTGATCTCTACACGCGCCTGATGGCGCAGCCTCGGGTGGAATCGTCCCCAGGCGGATCTCCCGCCAGGGCGGCGCAGGCCGCGGGCTGCCCTATGAAGGGAGGTCGCTGAGATGGCGGGGATTGGATTCGAACTTCGCAAGATGCTGCGGCGGGACAACCTGTCGGGCATGCTCGGCGCGTACGCCTATGCCGGCATCATCAGCTCCGGGCCGTGGATCCTGTCGATCGTCGGCATCTTGCTGATCGGTGTGCTCAGCCTGCCGTTCGTGGTACCGGGCAGTCTGGTGACGCAGTTCCAGGTTTCGGTGACCTACCTGATTGCCGTCAGCCTGATCCTGACCGGGCCGATGCAGCTGRCCTTTACCCGCTTTACTTCGGACCGCCTGTTCGAGAAGCGTGATGGCCTGGTGCTGTCCAACTACCACGCGGTGGCCCTGCTGGTCACGGTGCTGTCGGGCGCCATCGRCATCGGCTGCGCGCTCTTTGCGTTCCCGGAGCAGTCGGTGCTGTACCGGTTGCTGATGACAGCGGGCTTCGCGGTCATGAGCAATATCTGGATCGCGGTGATTTTCCTCACGGGCATGAAGCAGTACAAGGCCATCGTCTGGACTTTCCTGCTGGGTTATACGCTGACGGTGGTGGCGGCGCTGGCGTTGCGCAACCATGGCCTGGAGGGCCTGCTGCTGGGGTTTGTCGCCGGCCAGCTGTGCTTGCTGAGCGCCATGGTGGTGCTGATCTACCGCAACTACACCAGCCAGCGGTTCATGTCGTTCGAGGTCTTCCAGCGGCGCTATGCCTATCCGAGCCTGATGCTGATCGGGCTGCTGTACAACCTCGGCATCTGGCTCGACAAGTTCATGTTCTGGTACTCGCCGTCCACGGGGCAGCAGGTCATCGGGCCGCTGCACGCGTCGATCATCTACGACATCCCGGTGTTCCTGGCCTACCTGGCAATCATCCCGGGCATGGCGGTGTTCCTGGTGCGCATCGAGACCGACTTCGTCGAGTACTACGACGCCTTCTACAACGCGGTGCGCGGCGGCAGCTCGCTCGAGCATATCGAGGATATGCGCAACACCATGGTGCAGACGATCCGCCTGGGACTGTACGAGATCGTCAAGGTGCAGGCCATTGCGGCGCTGGTGCTGTTTGTCATGGGCAGGTTTGTGCTGGCGGCGCTCGGCATTTCGGAGCTCTACCTGCCGCTGCTGTATGTGGACGTGATCGGCGCCAGCCTGCAGGTGGTGCTGCTGGGGGTGCTCAATATCTACTTCTACCTCGACCGCCGGCGTGAAGTGCTGCTGCTCAGCGGCTTGTTCGTGATCCTCAACCTGGCGTTCACCGCCGTGACGCTGCAACTGGGGCCGGCCTGGTATGGCTACGGCTTCGCGGTATCGTTGCTGATCGTGGTGGCCCTGGCGATCTACCTGCTGGACCGCAAGCTGGACCGCCTCGAGTACGAAACCTATATGCTGCAGTAAAGGCGTGCGCGCCGGCTTTTGCGCCGGCGCGCTGCAATACCCTCCCGCGCCGTCCTTGGCGTGGCGACGCCGGATTCTGTACCATTCCGCTTTGCGCACCTGGCGCCCGGCCTGTCCGGGTTATTTCGCGTTGCCTTTGCGGCGGCGCAGGAAGCGCGCGGTGGCATCTGGAAGAGAAGACGTGGCAAGCAAGAGGTAAGTATGAGAATCGCTTCGGTGGAAGACGACAAGAGCCAGTCCGAGCTGATCCAGCAGATCCTGGTCTCGGCGGGCCATGAGTGCGAGTGCTTCGCCAGTGGCAGCACGTTCCTGCGGGCCCTGCGCGAGCAAGCGTTCGACCTGCTGGTGGTGGACTGGCAACTGCCCGATACCAGCGGCTTTGAGGTGGTGACCTGGGTGCGCCAGAACTCCGGTCGCAATCCCCCCATCCYGTTCCTGACCAGCCGCTCGCAGGAAGAAGACATTGTCGCCGGGCTGGGCGCGGGCGCCGACGACTACATGATCAAGCCGATCCGCCGCGCCGAACTGGTGGCGCGCGTATCCGCGCTGCTGCGCCGCACGTATCCGCAGGCGCAGCAGGACAGCGCGCTGATCCGTGTGGGCAACTACGCTGTCGATCCGCAGGCCCGCACCGTGACCTGCGCAGAGACCCGGGTGGACGTGTCGCCGCGCGAGTTCGACCTGGCGTTGTTCCTGTTCCGCAACCTGGGGCGCCTGGTGTCGCGCGAGGTGGTCGAGCAAGCCGTGTGGGGCCGCACCATCGGCGTTGGCTCGCGCACGCTCGATACCCATATCTCGCGGCTGCGGATCAAGCTGGCACTGCGGCCCGAGAACGGTGTGCGCCTGACTTCCGTGTATGCGCACGGTTACCGCTTCGAAGCCGCGGGTGACGGGGATATGCAGGGCCAGCAGGATTCGCAAGATTCACAGGATCTGCAGGATCAGCCGGGTTTGCAGGACAAGAAGGAAGACTGAGTTTATGAAGCGGTTCGACATGGCGGCAGGCAGGAAGGCAGGCGCTGGAGCGCACTCGCGCGCGGCATGCACGAGGGGCGCGAGGGGTGCGATCGGTGTGGCCGGCACGATCGGCATGGCCGGATTGGTTGGCGTGCTGGGTGCCGCATGGTCACCAAGTGCCGCGGCGCAGGCTGCAGGCGCCGAGGGCGCCAACTTTATCTACCAGGTGCGCCCGGGCGACACGCTGATTGKCGTGGCGGACCGCTTCATGGCCAATCCCACCGGCTGGCGCGAACTGCAGGCACTGAACAAGGTGGCCGATCCCTACCGGCTGCCGCCCGGCATGCGCCTGCGCATCCCGCTGGCGCGCATCCCGGTGACCGAAGGCACCGCTCGCGTGGTCTTCGTGACGGGGCCGGCGAGCGCCGATGGCCGCGCGTTGCAGGCTGGCATGGAGCTGCGCGAAGGCGCCCGCATCGAAACCGGCGCCGGCGGCACCGTCACCATGGAACTGGGTGATGGCTCACGCGTGACGTTGCCGCCGGCGACAGCCATGGAAGTCAAGCGGCTGCGCGCGTTCGCCCGCACGGGCCTGACCGATGCCGTGATCGGCATCGGCCAGGGCGAGGTGGAGTCGCGCGTGGCACCGCGCGGCACCGGCGTGGGGCGGTTCGAGATCCGTACCCCATCGCTGGTGACCGGTGTGCGCGGCACGCGCTTTCGCGTGGGCACCGAGGACGGCGCCAGCCAGAGCGCCGTGCTCGAAGGCCAGGTGCAGGCCCGCTCGCGCCGCGGCCAGCAAGCGCTAGTGCATGCCGGCTACGGCGTCAGCGTATCGGCTGCGGGCGCCCTGGCGCGGCCCGCCGCGCTGCTGCCGGCGCCGGCGCTGGTGCCGCTGCCCCAGCCGTTGCTGGCAAGCCATGCCACCGTGAGCTGGGGGGCGGTTGCACGGGCCGCCAGCTACCGCGTGGTGGTCTCGCGCGATGCCGCCCAGACGGAGTTGCTGTCCTCCCAGGCCGTGGATGGCACGCAGGCCGCGCTGCAAGACCTGCCCGAGGGCCAGCTCTACGTGGGCGTGAGCGCGCTCGATGCCCGGCACCTTGGCGGCGCGGGCGCGGTAATGCCGTTCGTGGTGCGCCTGAATCCGCCCGCGCCCTTTACGCTGGCGCCCGAGCGCGATGGCACCGCCTACGGCGAGACGGCGCTGTTCACCTGGGCCGAAGTCGCAACCGCGGCGCAATATGAATGCGAAGTGGCGGCCAACGCGGACTTCACGCAAGGCGTCATGCAAGTGCGCGGCACGGCGCCCTTGGCCAGCCAGGCGCTTGCGCCCGGCCGCTGGTGGTGGCGTGTGCGCTCGGTTGACGCCGGCGGCCAGCCGGGCCCCTGGAGCGAGCCGGCGGCGTTCGCGCTGGAGCCGTCGCCACCGCAGCCGCGCCTGGAGGACGATGGCGGCGACGCCTTGCGGATCGCATGGCCGGCTGCCGGTGGAGCCAGCGCCAATGGCGCGGCGCAAGCCTACCGCGTGCAGATGGCATCCGACGCCGCCTTTACGCAGATCGTGGCCGACGTCGGCACCGAGACCAATGCGGCCCGCCTGCCGCGGCCCGGCAGCGGCACGTATTTTGTGCGGGTGGCCCGTCAGGACCCAGCCCGCGAGCCGCATTTTTCAGCGCCCCAGCGCATCGAGGTGGTGCAGTACGTCCGCGATTCGCAGGGCCAGCCCGTGAGCGCCGGCTCACGCTGGCTCAATCGTGCCAACTAGCCTGGCGCAGCTCGCCGCGCGCGCTCGCTCGCTGGGCCGGGTGCCCGGACGCATGATGGCCGGCTACCAGCGCCGTACGCTGGTCGAATGGGGCCTGTTGACGGCCGCCGTGCTGGCGCTGGTGGCAGCGTGCGCCGTGCTGGGTTGGAGCGAGCGCGCCGACAAGGCGGTCTACGACCTGGCGGTCGCGGCCCAGCATCACGCGCCCGGCGACGAGATCGTGATCGTCRCCATCGACGACCCCAGCATCTCCGCCATTGGCCGCTGGCCCTGGCGCCGCCGGGTGCTGGCCGACCTGATCGATCGCATTGCCGCCGACGCGCCTCGCGTGATCGGGGTCGACGTGATTCTCTCCGAGCCGGACGCCTTGCATCCCGAGGACGACCGCGCGCTGGCAGCCAGCATGGCGCGCGCCGGCAACGTCGTGCTGCCCGCGCTGGCCGAAGCGGGGCGGGGCGGCTTGCTGGTGCGCTATCCGCTGACGGGCCTGGGCAGCGAGGTGGGGCACATCAATATCGCGGTGGACCTCGACGGCATTGCCCGCCAGGTGTTCCTGCAGGAAGGGCTGCCGGGCCGCCAGCTCAACCATTTCTCGGCTGCGATGGTCGGCTTCGGCAAGCCGCCGCGGCCGGTGTCCGCCTACCGTCACGACGGTCCCGCGGATGACAGCGGCGTCGACGGCTGGACCCGGGACTACCGGTTGCGCATTCCCTTTGCCGGGCCGCCGGGGACGTTCCGGCAGGTCTCGGTACTCGATGTGCTGGGTGGCACGTTGCCGCGCGACTTCTTCCGCGGCAAGTCCGTGCTGGTAGGCGCCAYGGCGAGCGGGCTGGGCGACGTGTTCCCCACGCCGGTATCGCGCAACGGCCACGGCATGAGCGGCGTGGAAATCATCGCCAACGCCATGCAGACGCTGCAGCGCGACACGGGCATCGTCACCCTGCCGGCGCCCTGGTTCTGGCTGTGCACGTTGCTGCCGGTGTTGCTGGCGAGCCTGGCCTCGCTGATGCTGACGCCGCGCAATGCGCTGCTGGTCACCATGGTGCTGCTGGCGGGCACGCTGGCGGCCAGCCTGCTGCTGGTGGCGTCTGGCCACTTCTGGTTCGCGCCGGCCAGCGCGGTGCTGGGTTGCAGCCTGCTCTACCCGCTGTGGAGCTGGCGGCGCCAGGAAGCCGCGCTGCAGTTTCTCACCGACGAGCTCGCACAGCTCGAGCAAGAGCCCGGCCTGCTGGCCATGCCCGCCGGCGAGGGCGAATCGGGCCGCAACCTCGATACCCGCATGCGCGCGGTCTACCGCATGACCACGCGACTGCGGGACTTGCGGCAATTCCTGGCGGACGGCCTCGAAGGCCTGCCCGAAGCCACCGTGATCTGCGATCCCGGCGGCCGCGTGCTGCTTGCCAATCGGCGCGGCCTGCTGCTGGCGCCACGCACGCTCGGGTCGCTGGGCGACATGAACGCACCGCCCCCCGGCATTCGTGAACTGATCAACGAAGTATTCGTCCAGCCCAAGGCCGGGCTGGACTATTGGGACCAGTTGCGCAGCGTCTATGCCAAGGGCGAGGCCGACGCCGCGCACCCGGTGCAGGCACCGCCCGGGGTGGAGCTCGAAGCGCGCGACGAACACCCGATGCTGCTGCGCGGCGCGCCGCTGCGCAGCGACACCGGCGGTGTCGCCGGCCTCATCGTCAGCGTCATCGATATCACCCAGGTGCGCATGGCCGAGCGGCGCCGCGAGGAGTCCCTGCGCTTTATCTCGCACGACATGCGGTCCCCGCAGTCCTCCATCCTTGCCCTGATCGACCTGCAGAACGAGCCCGGCCGGGCGCTGCCGGA
This sequence comes from Cupriavidus sp. 01L46, assembly GCF_056399905.1. Taxonomy (NCBI): domain Bacteria; kingdom Pseudomonadati; phylum Pseudomonadota; class Betaproteobacteria; order Burkholderiales; family Burkholderiaceae; genus Cupriavidus; species Cupriavidus sp. 01L46. The sequence goes on along the minus strand of NZ_JBFTSF010000043.1, from coordinate 9,697 downwards.
GGCAGCCCTGCTGGCCCGCATCGGCGAGCACGCCAACCGCACGCTGGAACTCGCGGACGACTTTATCCGGCTGGCCCGTGCGGAAGCGACGCACCTTAACTTCATCGAGGTCGACCTGGCCGGCGTGGTGCTGGACGCCACCGACGAGTTATGGGCGCTGGCCAGCGCCGCACGGATCGAACTKAAGGTGGACGTCGACGTGGACGAGGAGCAGTCRCAGTTCCTGGCCGAGCCGGTGCTGCTGGTGCGGGCGATTGCCAACCTGGTGAGCAATGCCATCAAGTTCAGTCCGCCGCAAACGACCGTGAGCGTGCGCCTGTATCGCGTGCCGCAAGGGCTGGCGATCGATGTGGCGGACCAGGGCCGGGGCATCGCCGAGGAAGACCAGGGCCGCCTGTTCCAGCCCTTCTCGCGCCTGCGCGACACTGAGCAGGATGCGCCCGCCGGCAGCGGGTTGGGGCTGGTGTTCGTCAAGACCGTGGTGGAGCGTCATGGCGGAGAAATCAAGCTGACCAGCGCCGCGGGTGCCGGCGCCACCTTCACGATCTTCCTGCCCTGCTGATCCGCTCGCTGGCGCTTAGCGCGATGCGCGCGTGGCCGCTGGCTGTCCAGCCTGGCCCGCGGTAGTGACGGTGGCCGTGGCGCGGCTGTCCATCTGGCGGACCTTGCGCGCCGCGCGCTGCTCGTTGTCATCCTGCAGCGTCACGCACAGCACGGTGATGAGCGCGAACGCCACCATGCAAAGCGCGATGTAGCCCAGCAGTCTGTACCGTTCGGATCGCGATCCCATATTTAAGCCAGCTATGAATAGCGCAGCATTCTAGGGCGAGACCGCGTCGGCTACTGTCAACAAATGCAAGGACGCTCACCCAGGGGCCGCCGGGCGTGCTGCGCCGCGCATCGACGCTGGCCAGGCCCGGCGATACAATCACCGCGCAGTGCCTGCACCAGAGCCCTTGCGCGCCGGGTCACGCCCACCCGCCGCCGATGGTGTCAAACGCCCCAACACGCTGCCACCGATGCACAGCAACATCGAGCCCCTCGACACAGGCGCCAGCGGGCGCCCGTTACGTCACTTGGTCGCCACCGAGGCCGCCATGGCGGCGGCGGGCCTGGACGGCTGGCAGCAACGCTACCAGCAGCTCACGCCCGGGCATTTTCTTGCGCAAGTGCAGCAGGCTACCTATGGCGACGTCCACGTCTTCCGCGAACGCACCAACCAGGCGTTGCTGGAGGAAGGCGAGGCACGGCACGGCTATCTTTCCATCGCATTGCCCCACCGCGAGTGCGCCGATGGCTGGTTCTCCGGCTACCGGATGAGCGGCGACACCGTGCTGCGCGCCGGCAACGGCCAGCCGCTGGCCATGCGCACCCCGCCGTCGCTGGACCTGCTCGGCGTGACGTTGCCGCTGCCCGCGCTGCAACGCGTGATGGAGCKCGAGGGGGTTCCGGAGTTGATCGCGCGCTTGCAGCCGGCCACGGAGGTGCGGCGCGCCGCGTCCGATGATTTCCGGGCGGCGATGCTGGCGGTGCTGGCTGCCTCAGCCATGCAGGGCGAAGTATTCAACCAGCGCTTTGTCGAGCGCGCCATGCGCGATGCGTTGCTGATGGCGGTGGTGTCCACGCTGACGCATGRCATTGGGGATGTCCTGCTGCCTACACCGCCTGCGCGGCGGCGGCTGGTCGCACAGGCATATGAGATGGTGCGCGCTGCGCCCGAGGCGCCCTGGAGTGTTCTGGCTCTGTGTGAACGGCTTGGGGTTTCAAGGCGGACGCTGCAATACAGTTTCAATGAAGTTACCGGGTTGGCGCCGTTGGAATTTGTTCGGGCTTTGCGGATGAATGGGGTGAGGCAAGCGTTGGGTGGACGGCAGGCGCAGGAGCCGGTGGGCGTGGTGGCGGCACGGTGGGGGTTCAATCATCTGCCGCGGTTCGCGGCGCAGTATCGGGCGTTTTTTGGCGAGTTGCCGTCGGCAACCGCGGGTAGGGGGAGGTGAGTTGCTGACAGGGTTGAGGGGGGCGGAACTGGAACTGGAATTGAAACTGGACTGGGCCGGAACCGCACGATGCCATCGGTCCTGGTGCGATTGCCTTTGACGGCCGTCATGTTCGTGGCCACGATTCCATGACAGGCCGCGATGGCTCGGCCACTCGCTTGGTCACTCACTCACGGTCACGYTCGGCTTTCAGCAGCTTGAGGCGCGTCTGTCCATCGGGCGTGAAATGGGTGCCGAATCGCACCAGCCCGGCCTGATGCAGCTGACAACTCATGGTAAAGCTGAGCAACATGCCCGGTTCGGTTTCTTCGATCGCAATGTCGATGGATTTCAGTCTCGGCTCATAGCGCAGCAGCGTCGTTTCGATTTCGCGCTTAAGCGTGTGCGCCGACGCGGGTAGATGCCGGTAGATCCTGGACAGGTCGCCAAGCCCATAATCCGGCAGATGCGCCAGGCTGCCGCGACGGCTATTGAGGATGCGCTGGATGTTGTCCCGCACGGACAGGAACGTCTGCGTCGCCGCATCGAAATCATCCACGGCCACGCCATTCGCAAAGTATCCCGTCACCGCTTCAAAGAGGCCCGGCCCGCTCCGTGTCACGCGCCGGCCCCGCTTGTCGTTGCCGTCTCTTCAAAGTCCAGGCCGATACCATCGTCCTCGGTGAATGACAGGTGAATCGATGCCGGCGCTTGCTGGTCAGACATGCGCACCAGCAGCTCACGCGACAGTACCGGCAGGATCTGCTGATCGAGCAGCGTGTCGATATTGCGGGCGCCGGAATCGGGCAGCAGGCAGGCCCGCACCAGCTCGGCCACCAGCGTGTCTCCGCACCGCAGCGGCACGCCAAAGCGGCGCGCGATGCGCTCAGCCACCTTGCCGAGCTTCATCCGCACGATCAGTGCCATGGCGTCGGCTGACAGCGGGCGGTAGACAATGGTCTGGAAGCGTGCCAGCAGCGCCGGCTGGAAGTGATCGACCAGCGTCGGGCGGATCGCTTCCATCAGCGTGCCGGTGGCAAGTTCGGTGCCGGCCGTGACGGCGGCGTCGGCGGCCGCCAGAATCTGCTCGCTGCCGAGATTCGAGGTCATCAGGATGACGGTATTGCGGAAGTCGATCACCCGGCCTTCGCCGTCGCGCATGAAGCCGCGATCGAAGACCTGGTAGAACAAGTTCAGTACGTCGCGGTGCGCCTTCTCGACCTCGTCGAGCAGGATGACGCTGTAGGGCCGCTGGCGGACCGCTTCGGTCAGGACGCCACCTTCCCCGTAGCCGACATACCCCGGCGGCGAACCTTTCAACTGCGAGACGGTGTGGGCTTCCTGGTATTCGGACAGGTTGATGGTGACAAATGAACGCTCGCCGCCAAACATCAGGTCGGCCAACGCGCGCGCCGTTTCGGTCTTGCCCACGCCCGAAGGCCCCACCAGCAGGAACACGCCCAGCGGCGCATCCTCGGATTTGAGTCCCGCCTTGGCGGCTCGCAAGCTCTTGCCGAGCGCGGCTAGCGCCTCGTCCTGGCCGACCACGACGTGCCCCAAACGCCGCTCCAGCGCCAGCAACGTGGCCAGCTCGCTGGACAGCAGGCTGTCGACCGGAACCCCCGTCCAGTCGGCAATCACCTGTGCAATGGCAGTCTCGTCCACTTCCGCGTGGATCAGCGCGGCTTGGCCGTGCCTGGCCAGCATCTCGTGCGCGGCCTGGATCGACGGTGTCAGCTCCCGCCGTGCCGACTCGTCGGCGGCGGCTTGCCATTGCGCACGCAACGCGATCAGTGTCTCGGCAGCCCCCTTCTGTTCGGCAAAGGTGCACTCAAACTGTTCGAGCTCGATGGCGAGTGCTGCCAGCCGGGCATCGATGGCCGCCAGTCGCTTGCCGACATCCGCGCCGATGGCCCCTTGGTCCTGCAGCAGGGCAGCCCGCTCGACCTCCAGCGCCGCGCGTTCCGCCTCGCAGGAGGAGATGGCGACCGGTGTGGCCTCCAGGCTCATGCGCACGCGGGCAGCGGCGGTGTCGAGCAGATCGACGGCCTTGTCCGGCAGTTGGCGTCCGGTCAGATAGCGGCGCGACAGCCGCACGGCGGCGGCGATGGCGGCGTCGGTGATGTGTACGCCATGGTGCTGCGCATACCGCGCCTTCAGGCCGCGCAGCATCAGGCAGGCGCCGTCGTCATCGGGCTCGTCGACCTTCACCATCTGGAAGCGCCGCTCCAGCGCGGCGTCGCGCTCGAAGTACTGCTTGTACTCGGACCACGTCGTCGCCGCGATCGTGCGCAGTTCGCCGCGCGCCAGGGCGGGCTTGAGCAGGTTGGCGGCATCGGCGCCGCCTGCGGTGTTGCCCGCACCGATCAGCGTGTGGGCTTCATCAATGAAAAGCAGCACCGGTGTTGGCGATTGCTGCACGGCCTCGATCACGTTCTTGAGGCGTTGCTCGAATTCGCCCTTGACGCCGGCGCCTGCCTGCAGAAGGCCCAGGTCCAGCGTCAGCACGCTGACGTTCTGTATGACCGCCGGGACATTGCCTTGCGCGATCTTGAGCGCAAGGCCTTCGACCAGCGCCGTCTTGCCCACGCCAGGCTCGCCAACCAGGATCGGGTTGTTCTTGCGCCGCCGCGCCAGGATGTCGACCATCTGGCGAATCTCGACGTCGCGGCCAAAAACGGGATCGATCTTGCCGTCGCGGGCCTTCTGGGTGACGTCAGTCGTGAAGCGGGCCAGCGCCGATGTATCGGCCTGACCGGGCATTGGCCGGGTTGGGGCGGGCGTGGCGGGAGTGGCGGGCGCTGACGACAACGGGGCGGGAGCCGGTCCGGCCGGCTCGCCAGCGCCGCGAGCGGCTGCCTCGGTCGAGATCTTGTCGAGTTCGTGCATCAGCCGCTCGATCTGGACGGCGGATACGCTCAACAGCGGCCAGGCGCCGGGCGCCCGCAGCAAGTGCGGTGTTTCGGCCAGTGCGGCCAGCAGGTGTGCGGAGCGGATTGACGTGGATTGTCCGGGCGTCGCGGCTTCCAGTGATGCGCGCATCCATGCGGCCTCCAGCCACTGGCCGAGGCGTTGCGACAGCCCAGGCTTGCCCCGCAGGTCATGCGGCAGGCGCTCGATGGCGGCGAGCAGCCCGTTCCAGATGCCGTCCACATCGAGTTCATAGCGTCGCAGGATCGCCAGCAGATCGCCGTCGCCCAGCTCCAGCAGCTTGATCAGCCAGTGTTCGACCTCGATGTCCCGGTGGGCGCGTGTTTCGCAGAGGCTGGCGGCGTCGGCCAGGGCACGGGCGCAATGGTCGTTGAGACGACGCAGAAACGCAGAGAGGTCGCGGGCGGTCATGGAGGAGAAGAGGGACGCGGGGTGAAGGAGGGAGTGCGCGGCCCCTACACCGGGTCCGCGCGAGATGGCAGGCCGGCGGCGGACGCCGGCCGGGCACGTATTACGAGCGCTCGTTCCAGCTGTCGGTGTGGATGATGTTGCCGTCCTTGTACGACCAGGTGATCTTTTCGTAGCGCAGCTCGATGTCTTCGAGGTGGTTGTGCTTCTCGAAGGCCGGGTTCTTGATGTCCAGCATCTTCGGCGTGACGCCAACCACCTTCACGTTCTCGAGCTTGGTGTTGAAGTATTCCTTTTCCTTGCCGGCGTCGTCGATCTTGTACCACTTGATCTCGACCGACTTCAGGGTCTGGCCACTGGTGACCGCCTTGTACAGGTACGGCGTCGAGGCATCGGTTTCCTTGGTGAACACCACCGGCCTGTGCACGCGCGTGCCGGTCAGCTTGCCGGTATTGGAATCCGTCGGAATACTGACGCCGTGATCGAAGGCGACCACCTCGACGCTGCCCTCGCGGCTATTGACCGTGACCGAGCCCTTGATATCGGCGCCGCCATCGTCCTTGATCCACATGTATGCGGGAATTGCCATTGCTTCTTTCTCCTTCTACTGGAATGAACAGGCCGGATGGCCCAAAGTTGTCCGGTTGCCGCGATCACCGTCGCGACAATCGGGGACGAGCGTGATCTCGACACGTCGGTTGGCGGCGCGCCCCGCTTCGGTGTCGTTGGCGGCTTTGGGACGGGTATCGCCATAGCCTTGAATCGCAAACCGGGTCGGCGGCAAGCCTGCCGCGTCGGCCAGCCAGTCGCGCACTGACGCCGCGCGGGCCTCGGAGAGCTTGAGGTTGCTGCGAGGGTTGCCGGCGGTATCGGTGTGCCCGGCCACCAGCACGCGCTTGTACGGGTGGGCCTTGATCATCTCCAGCGCGCCGATCAGCACGCGATTCGAGCCGGGGTTGAGCGCCGCGCTGCCGCTCTTGAAGAGCGACAGGCTGTCCAGTTCGATGGTTGACGGCGGCGGTGGCGGCGGTTGATACGCGGCGATCAGGGCATCGAGCGGCGTCAGCAAGCCGGCGCCACGATAGAAGCCCAGGCCAAGGCGCACCGGTACGCCGAAGCGTGCGTATTGAGCGAGTTCGTCGCGATCGCGCTTGATGGCCTGCAGCGCATCGACACGGGCGGCGTCATGCTCTGGTCCAATGGCGCGATAGCGCGCCATATCCCCCACGACGCGCGCAACCAGCGCACGGTTCTGCCAGGCGGAAGCCGCCGCGGCGGCGCAGAAAGCCAGCGCGAGCCAGGCAAAGGCGTGGGCAAGGGCGCGCGGTAGCGCTCGCCGCACGGGCTGCAGGGCGATGCCCCGGATCAGGGGATCCGGCAGCGGGTAGCGTGCACGGCGGCCGTCCTTGGCGATGCGGGTAAGCGCGGTCGCTTGCTCGATGAAGCGGGCATACAACGAATCCGTGGCGGGGATGCCCTCGGTGGCGGTCACGCCGAACGCTGCGACGTGCACCTGACGGCTGCCGCGTTGGTTATCGAGCAGCGCAGGGAGCAAGGCGCCGCAGGCCCAGCGCGCCAGGGCATCGAGCCGTGCGGCGCGGTGCATGCGGGCCTCGCGATCGGCGGGCAGCGCGGCCTGCCCATACTGCAGGACGAGCGCGGCAATCTGGGCAGGCAGCGTAGCGCCTTGCAGCACCTTGGTGCCGCAGACGCCGAACCACGGACTATCCTCCGGGGCGCCGTGGCTTCGGGTGGCTTCTTCCACGTACACGGCGACGCAGACCGGCAGGCCGTAGCCAACCCCACGGCTGGCCTCGCCAATGGCCGAGCGCCAACGCCGAAGCCCGGCGTTCAGCGCGGCCGCATCACGGGCCTGGTCGGCGCCAATCAGGTAGGCGACGGCATCCGGGCCCTGCCCCGCGCGCCAGCGCTTGAGCGCGTCAGCCACGTGTGCCAGCCGGGCCGGGTCGTCGACGCGCACCCAGATCGCAGCGTCCGTGATCCGGACCAGATCCTTGCCGAATGCCAGCGGCGGGGCGCCCGATGCGTCCCCGATGGCCAATACCAGCGGTGTATTGCGCCGGATACCACGGGGCAGCCCATCCAGCGACGCATCGATGGCTTGCAGCACCGGCTGCGAAGCGCTCTGCCGTGCGCGCACCCGCCGCGTGGCAACAAGGATCGCCAGAAGCGCCAGCCCGATCGTGAAGGCAGCGAGCAGCAGGTTCCACGTCGCCGGCCATGGCGAGCTGAGCGCCAGCCAGGCCAGCGTGAGCGCTGCGATCCAGCCGAAGAGTGTGCGGTAGGGGTAGCCGGTCACAAATGCCCTTTCAGCCCGCGAGYGGCGTGATCGCTGCGGCTAGCCACCGGTCCAGCGCGAGGTAGACGAGGCCCGCGCCGGCGCAAGAGATCGTGATCCAGGCGAGCGGCGACAGATGAGCGCACCATCGACGCGCCTTGCCGTCTGTGACCAGCACCGGGCCGTCCGACTTGCGCCATCCGGCACGATCCAGGCGTTCATCGATGGCCTGCATCAGCGCGATACGTTCGCTGGCGCCATCCAGCGCGAACTTGCCCTGGAACCCCAGCCCCAATGTCGCGTAGAAAACGGTGAGCAGCGGCAGCACGGGCTTTGCCTCGCCCAGACGCCGCTCGATGCGAGCGATCAGCGCTTGCCCGGCATCGTGGCTCTGGAACTCCCGCACCTGCAGGGGCTCGCGTTCCCATGCGACGCGATCGTCGTCGGGCAGCCTGCCCAACGCGACTTCGTCGAGCAACGCGCATTGGGCATAGACGGCGTCCTCCACGACGTCGGCCGGCTGGCCGGCCGCCGAGAGCTCCTCACGCAGGCGAGACACCTGCTCCAGGCACATTGCCTGGAAGGCTTTGAACCCCATGGGTTTCGTATCGTCAGCGAGTCCAGTGACGGTCAGGGCCGTATCGCGCAAGGCGAGCGGCAGCATCGAGGTGGAGAGGGTTGTCATGCCGGCAATACCGCGAAGAGTTCAAGTGATACGTCCGGCAGCGAAGCGGGAACGTAGAACTGGCAGGCCCGCGCAGCCAGCATGCGCTTGAATGCGGGGTGCGCGCTGTCGAGCGCGAAATACTGGTTCTCGATGCGCACGGGGATCGCCGCGGGAAGGCGCGACATCGTCCGCAGCGGGATGCCGGGCAGCGCGGAATTGACGATCTGCTCGACTTCGTCCGGCGCACCAGCTTTACACAGGCGCGGCAACTGTTCGAGCAGCGCGTGGGCGGGGACGCCCGCCTGGACGGACAGGTAGTACTCGGCGCCTTCGACCAGGCGCTCGTCGAGGATCTTGCCGACCCAGACGGTGGGCCGCAAGCGTTCCAGCGCCACCGGTACCACCCGTGACGGGATCACTGTGTCGAGGAGGGTGCGAATCAGCGACTCCAGTTCCGCGAACACGGGCTCCGGTGCGAGGTGGTCGTAAGGCGGGATGGCCTGCAAGGTCTCCTTGGTGGAAAACGTCAGCAGCGACCCGGCCAGACGCGCGAGGATGCCATAGAGCCGCTCTGGATGCTGCTGTGGCACGGCGCACAGGCGAGCCAGCTCCGGCCAGGTACTGTTGACGCTGTGCAGCAGCCAGAACAACGCCACATCGGCAACCGCGAAATCGGCAATCTGGTCGGATCGCTCGCGACGGCGCACGGACAGGCTCGCGCTCTTGGCGCTCAGTATTTCGGAGAGCCGCTTCATGCGCTGGGTGAGCCGGTCGCTTGCCGACAGGAAGAGGCAGGGCGGCACAAAGGCCGGATCGGGCTCGAAGCGCCCCTGGGGCGTGCGCACCAGCCGAGCGACCGGGCAGGTCACGTAATCCACGTGCGATTCGAAATCGAACAGCAGTGCCACTGCATGCCGCTCAACGCTGATCTCTTCCTTGCCTTCGCCATGCAGGTCGGCGACTTCCAGATACTCGCGCACGAAGCGGCGCGGCCGGGCGGGCCGTTCCCCGGCCTCGATGCAGTTGCCGCCTTGCGCATCCATCAGCGGCAGCCCGATCTGCACGACCACGGTGTCGATGTGCGCCGGCACGTCGCCCAGATCGCGTGCGGCGGGCGTGCGGTCCGCGGTGTCGGTGTCGATCACCGTGCCGTCCGGCAGGCGCAGGGCCAGGGAACTTACCACCAGGCGATGAATGGACAAAGCCTGCTGGTCAAGGGCGACGCGAACAGTGCCCCACGGATCGGGGCTGGCAAGGCGCGCGACGCCCTCGTCGGCATACCGGTCCCACAGTGCCTGTTGCTGGAAATGCTGCGGGGTCATGAAAATGCCCTGCGCCCACAGCGGTCTAGTTATCTTCATTGTGATCGGCCGTTACGCGGAAAGGCCCTTTCCGCATGGGAGCGCTGCACGCTGG